>JABXHO010000084.1 GCA_013373595.1 Flavobacteriales bacterium
TGCTCCGTCACAAACTGTTTGATCAGTCCCTGCATTCACAACAGGAAGCGGGTTTACTGTTACGTTCACTTGATCGGTATTGACACAACCATTGGCATCCGTTCCTGTTACTGTGTAGGTCGTTGTTCCAACTGCCTGAACAAAACTAACTCCGTCTGTCACTCCATTATCCCAGGAATAACTGACAGCACCAGAAGCGTTCAACGTTGCCGAAACACCATCACACATTGCTTGATCTGGTCCAGCATCTACAATAGGAAGCGGATTCTCTATAACGACAGCAGAATCAGTTGCTGATATACATCCCCCTTGATCCGTTACTGTTACAGAGTGCGTACCTCCAAGCGCTGTGATCGTTGAAGTTGTGGCACCGTTACTCCATAAATACGTGAACGGTCCCGTTCCTCCTGTTACATTAGCCGTTAAAGTTACTGGTGGATCTCCCACACAGATTTGCGACATTGCAGGAGTGACATCTACCTGAATAGGATCAACAAAATTCACACGAATTGTATCACAAATAGGATTGGGGTTACAATCTCCAATATCGCTTCCGCAAACCAAGTAGTCCACAAATGCGGGCGCCCCAATTGAAGGAGCTGTAACGTACGTAGTATCACATCCAGATGTACAACTCAAGTAGGAGTCATAGTCTCCTGGATTTCCAGGGCCAATGCTTGTCCAGCTGATGGAAGGTTCATTGTAATACTGAGCATAGATGAACCCTTCGCATCCTGCATTTAATGTGATATCAGACCCCACGATTGGTTCTGAATACGAGACAATACTGAAGGCATTATCATTGTTTCCGGGCTTACAAAACGTCAAGTGATGTGGACCTGGACCATCTAAACAGATGGGTGAACCTACCGGAGTGGGCGGACCGCAGTCAACTTGATAGAATAATGCTCCTGGCGGAACAGCACCTGCAGCAATTGAAAAGCTTACCGCAATTGCATTTGGGTGTAAGGTAATGACGAATTCCAAACAATTGTCTGGAGCCACCGTACCACAACAATTTCCATCTCTAGCAATCATAGGACTGGTCCACATGACGTTAGGCGATGCCGATAGATCGACATTCATTGTTGGAGTAATACTGTCGCAATATTGCGAAAAACTAAGATGTGGTTGGATGATAGAAATTAGTAGCAGGACTTTTAGCAGAGTCTGAGTAGCTATTTTCATAATCAACATTTTGGTTTCTATTATCTAAACGTTTTAGTTTAAACCTGGTTGCTATGCGTACATACCATAAAATACAGGGAAAAATGGAGGAAAATAACGGGTTCAACTGAAAATTTTCATCATTGAACTATCAAAAAAATGCGTTCATCTAAAAAATAAGGCGGAAAAGCGAAAGCTGACGATTAAATATTTGAACTCTCCGAATGAATATTTAAAGGCTCTGCATGAATATTTAAATTCTGGATTTTAAGAGAATCATGACGTTCTTCCTAAAAAGTGAACAAGTACGGTCAAAATAATCACATCAAATACCCAAAAAAGAAGCAAACTCCTTAAATCTCCTTGAGAATTAATACATTTATTTCAAACTTATACTTTTATGGAAGAATACTATTCAAACGACTCCTTCACTGCTTTCAAATCAGAAAACGGTATTGTAATTGAAGAAAAGAAAAAGGGATCAATTAAAATGCTCGTTGCTATTATCGGAATTGGTATACTCGTGCTCATCGGAGGATTTATTACAGGTTTATTCGGTGGAAACATTGGTTTGGCAATTGCTCCGTTTCTCATTTGGGGTTCTGCCCTCGTTCTTGTGATTGCCTTAATTGCATTTATCTTGAAGCTGTTTGTTTCGCCTTCTAATACAAAAATCACATTTGACACCACAACGAATGAATTGACATTACGAGGAAAAGTGATTCCATTTGGAGACATCACTCAACTATCATATCAAGAACAAGCCATGATGGGAAGAACCATGATCGTTGCTTTCCTGATCGTTAACGGAAAGAAAAAATCATTGTTCAACACCGGAATCATGACAACCGATCCAATTGGAATGAACAACTTTATTCAAGAGTTAAATGCCTTGATCCAAAAGGAAAAATCTGCATAGCAAAACAGTATCAAAAAAGATCGGAATAACAACCACACAGAATCAAGAATTGCTTTTAACTTTGCTTCATGTATAAATTTCCAGTCGCCTATTTCAATAGTAACAACGGAATTGGTCGTCTCGCCTTTGGTGAAGGACCAATGATCAAACTTTCTGATGAAAATCCACTTGAAGAGCTACAAGCCTTCATCGATGAACATGAAGGTAAACACCTGTTGGTTAATTTAAGCTACGACCTCAAAAATCATGTTGAAGATCTTACTTCGAAGAATCCAGACTACATGAATTTCCCTCTGGGATATGCTTGGGTTCCGAAGTACATGGTTGATTTGGAGCACGAAAACCTCATCTTCGTTCAAGGAGAAAAAAATTCGGAGGCGCTACAGTTTTTAGATCACTTCATGCAAGAGGAAATCGATGAGAATTTCCAATCATTTCCGCACAAGTTAACCGCTCGAATTTCGAAGGAAGAATACATCAAGAATGTAAAATCGCTGAAGGAACATATTCAAAACGGGGACATTTACGAAGTAAACTACTGTCAGGAATTCTTTGCTGAGGATGTTGAAATTCCACATAAGTTGGATGCCTACTTCAAGCTCAACTACCTGACGCGAGCGCCCTATTCGTCGTTCTTCTTTATTGATCAGTTTACCCTTTTGTGTGGAAGTCCAGAACGGTTTCTCTACCGAAAAGGCAATCGCCTGATCTCTGAACCGATCAAAGGAACAACGCGTCGTGGGAAAACACCCGAAGAAGACGAAGCATTGAAAGAAGCTTTGCTTAACGATCCAAAAGAGCGTTCTGAAAACGTCATGATTGTGGACTTGGTTCGAAATGATCTTTCCCGCATTGCGCTTCCTAACTCAGTTGAAGTAGAAGAATTATTTGGGATTTATTCGTTCGAAACAGTACACCAAATGATTTCTCGTATTGGTTGTAATATTTCAGAAGAAACCTCTTTTACCGATATTTTACGTTCAACGTTCCCTATGGGGTCAATGACGGGTGCTCCAAAAATCAGTGCGATGAAATTGATCGAAGAGCACGAGTGCTTTCAACGTGGAATTTATTCCGGATCAATTGGATACATCCGCCCAAATGGTGATTTCGACTTTAACGTGGTCATCCGAACCTTGGTGTACAATCACGTAAGCAAATACCTTTCATGTGCAGTAGGTGGCGCTATTACCATTAAATCTGATCCTGAAAAGGAATATGAAGAATGTAATATCAAAGTGAAAGGGATTTTAGACGGTATGAATGAATAAGGGCTGGGAACATACGCTTTCATTCTGGAATCAATTAAAGGATAAATCTATTTACTTAGGATGCAGTGGAGGTGTCGATTCGATGGTACTCTTGCATCTACTCCATTCTCTCAAAGTCAAACTCACCGTACTTCACGTCAATTATCAGTTGCGTGATGAAGCATCGGATGCAGACGAACAATTTGTCCGATCGACTTGTAAGCAGCTCGGAATTCCGTTTCAAGTGAAACGAGTCGACTTGAAATCAACATTGGAAAACGGAGGAAACTTGCAAGAAGAAGCGCGCATCGTTCGCTACAATTGGTTTCATGAAATTTTAGAAGACAATTCGAACAACCGCGTGGCTTTGGCGCATCATCAAGACGATCAAATCGAAACATTTTGGTTGAATTTGGCTCGAAAATCGGGAATTATGGGGCTCGCCTGCATGAAGCATGAGCACAACCGCATTGTTCGTCCCCTACTCGACTTTTCGCGTGCGGAAGTGCTGAAATACGCCAAGACTCACTCCATTGAATGGCGCGAAGACCAATCCAATTCGAGCAATACATATCGACGGAATCGCTTGCGGAATGTGTTTATTCCCGAACTCGATAACGCCATTCCTAGTTTACGATCATCCACACTAAAATTGATTGCTCATTTTCAAGAAACGCAATCTGAATTGGAAGAAAAAACACATCGCTACACGCAATCTATTCTTGAAGAAGGAAGATTATTGATTTCCACCTTCGATGCATTTTCAAGAGAAGAACGTATTGAATTGTTGCGACAATTGAACATCCTTCCGAGTTATTCTGCGCGATTGGCTGAACTCACCGAAAAAGGAACACGCATCGAGGTCAATACTCCGCTATTTTCGAGCATTGTTCGCGATGAACAACAATTCACCTTCCTTCGGAAGAAGAAAATACAACATCACCTCATCGTGGAAGAAGTTGACCGACTCCCATCATCGTTTTCCAAAGACATCGCTTATTTTGATGCCGACAAAATTCAAGGAGAGCTACAACTACGCCCATGGAAAATTGGGGATCGCATCGCTCCTATTGGAATGAACGGAAGTCAAATGATTTCGGACATTATCAAAGACGCAAAGATTACGGCTGATATCAAACAACAGCAACTTGTCATTCACGACGATGACTCCATTTTATGGTGTGTCGGATTAAAAATCAGTCGGAATGCCCTCCCGGATTCATCCACGAAGCGCATTTTACGCTGCTCTATTTCTTGAGCAAAGGAATAATGGGTTTTCCCGTTAATGCATTCGGACGTTGCAAATACAAAAGATGCGTCAATGTTGCCGAAATCGAAGTGATTTCCATATCATCAAACAACTCCTGATCAGGTACATTTTTTCCGTACCACAACAAAGGAACGTGCGTATCATAGCTAAATGCAGAACCATGACTTGTTCCCTTTCGTGCGCGCTCGGAATCTTTCGATTTTGGCAAGTAACCAGGCTCCAAAATAAAGACAACATCACCACTTTCCTCGTGATGAACTCCTTTTCGAACCATATCCATCCATTCCGCATCGATTGACGCGCCATACAATTGCGACGACGTGAATGATCGTTTTACACCTTTCCACGTTTGCACCTCTTTTGCAATGAAACTCTGTGCGGCTTCCAAATCAATTCCTTTCGCCTTGGCTGCAGCGTGATCCAGATAGATATTCAAGTTGTCTTGATGCTCAATCAAACTATCACCAAACTCAGCTGTCAATTTCAATTTCAAATCTGCCAAGTGATCATTCAGGAAGAAATATCCCCCAGGCAATTTATGATCGGTTAAATACTGTGGAACAGGAACTACAGCATGATCGGCTGTTAAGAACAGGACGAATTCATCTTTTCCCACTTGCTTTTCCAATTCCTTGATCAACTTTTTGATTTCCAAATCCAATCGAACATAAGTATCTTCAATTTCAACTGAGTACGGTCCAAAAGCATGACCAATAATGTCTGGCGTCGAATAGCTGATGCAAAGCATGTCCGTTTGAGCATCTTGCCCCATTCCTTCATTTTTCAATGCTCCAATTGCGAAATCGGTCAAGTACGTATTCGCAAAAGGCGTGTAAACGAAAAGTCCATAATCCAACGAATCATTCGTCATCTCCTTCAAATTATAGGGGAAAGTTGGAGTTGTTTTTCCTGGCAACAAGTGCTCGTATGGTCGATTATCGGGACCGCTTTCTCCATATGCTTCTATATCCATGATCGGATTCCACGTTTCCTTCAACATCTTATCGACATACTTCTGACCATTGAATTCATCCACCCACGATGGCAATTGATTCATAAAAAACGAACTTGAAATGAATTTCCCAGAATCGAAATCGTACCAATATGAACCATCACTGAGATGTCCCCCAGGAAGAATTGCCCCTCTATTTTTAATCGACATTGAGATTACTTTGGCATCTGGATACGTCAATTTCAATTGATCGGTAATGGTATTCGCTTTCAATCGTGTTGGAGCAAATTTTCCGTAGTCGGAAGTCGACCCAACAGTTGTGACACTGTTATCCTCCACACAGTTCACTTCGGCTTTATCTTCGCGGCTGTACCAGTCGTTCGCTACAATTCCGTGATTACTAGGCGTTGTTCCTGTGTAAATTGACGCGTGTCCAGGCCCCGTATACGTTGGAATATAGTTGTAGCGTACATTTCGGCAATTCGTTCCGTCTTCCATCAACGTTCGAAAACCACCATCACAGAACTTATCGTAGTATCGGTAGAGGTATTCGTAGCACATTTGATCCACCACAATTCCAACGACCAATTTTGGCGAATCAGATTGTTGTGCGTGTGAGAAAGCGATTGAAAAAAGAAGACTGAATGCTAAAATGTATTTCATATCATGTTCAATTGAACCATAAAAATATTGAAAAGCAGGCAGGGAATTCCCCATAAGATCGATTAACTTTGTGTTAAGAAGAATTCACGACACCAAATAAGTAAGAAGAGATGCTCGGATTAAAGCTGCCTACAGACCCAAGATGGGTAAACATTGTTGAGAAAAACGTCAATGAAATCCTGACGGATCATGCTTATTGTGAGCAAAAAGCGGCAAGTAACGCCATTTCGGTGATTGTGAAATTTCCCGAATATCCAGATGTCGTAGACGCGATGACAGAAATTGTTCAAGAAGAAATGGAACATTTCAGTATGGTACACGAAAAGATCAAAGAACGCGGAATGGAACTTGGTCGTGAGCGCAAAGACGAATACGTGGGTGATTTGATGTCGTATTTGAAAGCGAAGTACCCTGGAGGATCAAAAGACAGTCAATTTGTGAGTCGCATGTTGTTTGCCGCAATGATTGAAGCACGAAGCTGCGAACGTTTCCGCATTCTCTCCGAAGAAATTGCCGATCCCGATTTAGCTGAATTCTACCGCAGTTTGATGGAAAGCGAAGCTCGTCACTACACGACCTTTTTAGGTTTTGCAAGAAAGTACGGAGGAGATGTTGATGTAGATGCGCGTTGGAATGATTTTCTCGAGTACGAAGCGGGACTGATGGAAAAGTACGGGAAGAGCGAGACGATGCATGGTTGATTAGGGGATTCTGATCGATGCGCTTTACGATTGCCCGATTCTCTGATTCTCTGATTTTCCGATTCATAAACATTTAGAATTACTGATGACACTGAAGATCTCACAGTGTCGACCGACGTATGACATTTGAACAATTAAGAACGGGGTTCGATAGTCTCATCCTAACACTATAATCACTTCACCATAAAAAAATGAACACAAACAAAACACATATTGCCACCATTCTTGATGATCTATTCGTTGCTATTCCCGAAGGGAAGGTAGAAATGCGCGATGATCGTATTGAAAAGAAATGGTCGGAAACGATTCTAGCATTCGAGCTCGCGAAGTTTCCTGTAACGCAAGAGCTATATCAAATGGTTATTGGAGAAAATCCTTCAGTGGATCAACACCCAAACAAACCTGTTGAAAGCGTTTCATGGGTAGATGCCTTGAAATTCTGTAACGCCTTATCGGAACTATTCGATCTTACTCCGTGCTATACAATTGTTTCGGAGTCCGACATCACCTTTGATATTTCCTCCAATGGTTATCGTCTTCCTACGGAAGCGGAATGGCAGTACGCATGCCAGGAAGGCACGAACGCCATTCGCTATGGAGAATTAGATGCTATCGCATGGTACGTTGAGAACTCAGGACGCGCGTTGCAAGAAGTTGGGCAAAAAACGTCGAATCGTTGGGGCTTGTTTGACATGCTCGGGAATACTTGGGAATGGTGTTCGGACGTGTACGATGAAACGGTGTACGGGTCGTATCGTGTTTTGCGCGGTGGCGGTTGGTGTGATGAAGAACGAAGCGTAATGGCTACTACGAGAAGAAGAAGTCACCCCGTGGCGTTTAAAATTGATGATTTAGGATTTCGAATTGGGAGGAATGGTGCGTGATTTTTGGTCTACTTTTCCTAGCTCCTCCTTTCTATTATTAACGAATAAACATTCCCTCTGCTCAAACCGAGAGGAGTGAGATTTTCGCACTCCGAATTTCTATTTGTCTCATCTTTTCATGAAAAAGTGTACCATCTGTCAAGGCGAATCCAACCATTACAAGAAGAAAAAACACTACTTTCGAAAGTACAACAACTAACAACCAGGTAAAACCATGTACACTAAACCTTCACCTATGAAAGAAGACCTCATTATAGAATTAGTAAAGCGCATCCGTCGATCTGATCGACTTTATCAATTGATTATTTATCTGAAAAGTCATGGGATACCTGAAGATGAAATAGATGCGTATATCGCTGCGGCAAACGCTAGAATGAAAGAAGATCGGATAAAATCTTTACCAAGAAAGAATAAGAGAACGTTTGCTGTTTTGTGTACGATATCTCTTCTTACACTTATTGCGTTTGTGTTTATTCTGCCCAAAATGGGATTTCAGCTTACCACATTTTTAGCAATTGTTGGTGCTGTTATCTTTTCGACTACCTCCATCTTAACGATTACCTATTACAATAGCTGGAAAGAGGAAAACGTAAAGCGAGAGGCCGAGATTGAGGAAAAAGATAATGGTTGGCTTTCAGTTCTTTTCGTATTGGTTCCTATACCCGCGGTGATTTTTTCATTTATTTTCATGTACACGCTTGAAAGCGGAGCTGATCAATTATTAAAAGAAACTCAAATTGAAACAGAGGGAATCATTATTGGTGGCTCTTCAAATTCAGTGCGCGTTCGACGAGGTAGTTTTGACTATTCAAGTGTATCCGTGAAGTTTCAAACCAAAGACGGAAAAGAAGTAGTGGCAACAGAAGATGTCTCTGAATACGAGTTCAAAGGTTTTTACAAAGGGCAGAAAGTCACGTTGATTTACTCTTCAGAAGACCCTCAAAATATTGAACTTCTGACAAACAAGAGTGCCATCAAGAAATTTAAAGATTCAGAAGAAAGAGATATTAGTGCGAACGATTTGTTGGTTCTGATGGATGCAAAGGACAGTCAGGTTTTGAATTTGCTCAATAAAATCACCTATGGATGGACCTTTGACCAAAATATTCAAGCCTATACAAATAAGTCGAAAAACATGGTCTTCCAAAAACAACCGAGTGAAATCGTTTTTATCTCAGGTGAAGTTTCCATGTATAAGTTACCCAAACAATTTATGGGGCTAGATTTCAAAGACATCACAGAAGGAGGAATTGGAAACCCGATGATTCAACGCGAACGAAACCTTGAGAATGAACGCTTTTTGGTAAGTATTGAGCGCACACGATCTGGGCAACAGCGCTTTGTAACAACTACGGTTGCAAAGAAATAAGCTTTATGATAGTGAAGCTGATACTAATTAGCTCTGCAAGGCTTACAATTCTGCGTTAACTAAACTAGCCTTGAAGTCTGAATGGCGAAGGATTGTAAATCCTTCGCAGCCGCGAGTAATCTCAAGTTAAATCGAGCTCTATTCATAGCAAGTTAAGCTGCACAGGATGACGAAGGATTACAAATCCTTCGTAGCAGTGTTTCATCAACGCTATTCGAGACATAATGCAGCTGCGCAGGATTTGCAATCCTGCGCTAACCAAACTAACCTTCAAACCCATAACAGCAACAATTCACAAAAAGGCCTTACCTCAGAACCTCCTTTCAATTTCTGTTATCGTTCGCGATTAATGAAATAGTTAACTTCATAAGTGAATGGCGAAGGATTGTAAATCCTTCGTAGCAGTGTTTCACCAACACTATTCAAGGCATAATCAGCTGCGCAGGATTTGCAATCCTGTGCTAACCAACCTAACCTTCAGGTCTATCACAGCAACAATTCACAAAAATGGCCGTGCCTCAGAACAACTTTTCAATTTCTGTTATCGTTAGCGATTAATGCAATAATCAACTTCATGAGTGAGTGAATGTCGAAGGATTGCAAATCCTTCGTGGCGACGTTTCGTCAGCACTGTTAAAAGCATAATGCAGCTACGCTGGATTTGCAATCCTGCGCTAACCAATATATTCACCATTTTCTCAACTCACAGTCTGCAGCCTCGGCGTTAAACAATAAACTTCCTTCAACAACGACTCCTCATTCTGGTAATTACTCGCCGATGAGTACCGCCAATCTGCAGCATTGCTCACAAAACCTTCTTCAACAGGATTATTATGAATGTAATTGATTTTGTCCCATGTAAAACGTTCGCTGAATAACTCAATAGCGTGATTACCCGTTTGCCAAAATTTGTAATTTTTATGCTTTGAACTTACTTCACCTGCTTTCTCAAACTTTTGTAGCATCCATTCCCTACGTGATTCCGGCTCATTTTTAATCTGATCTAGCACTTTCTTCGCTGTAAACTTCTTAAAATCACGTATCACATTCTTTAACTCAGTACTTCCATTCGTATTCACGATCAGGTGTAAATGGTTTGGCATTAAACAATAACTGTAAACACTCAGCCCTTTATTCTTTATACAAAATCGCAATGAATCAATGATCGCATCTTTGTGATTCTTACGTGTAAACACATCGATCCAATCGACTACTGTCATCGTTAAGTAATAGCTACCATTAGTCTTAATTGTGTGCTTAATTCCTGATCTCATATATATTAAGATAGTAATTTTCATGATGAGAGTGAAGTGCGAAGTATAAATGTATGGCGAAGGATTTCAAATCCTTCGCAGCAGTGTTTCACCAGCACTATTCAAAGCATAATGCAGCTGCGCAGGGCTTGCAATCCTGCGCTAACCAAACTAACCTTCAAACCTATCACAGCAACAATTCACCAAAAGGCAGTACCTCAGCACAACCTTTCAATTTATGTTATCGTTCGCGATTAATGCAATAATCAACTTCATGAGTGAGTGAATGTCGAAGGATTGTAAATCCTTCGCAGCAGTGTTTCACCAACACTGTTCAAAGCACGATCAGCTGCGCAGGATTTGCAATCCTGCGCTAACCAAACTAACCTTTAAGTCTATTACAGCAACAATTCACAAAAAGGCCGTGCCTCAGCACGACCTTTCAATTTATGTTATCGTTCGCGATTAATGCAATAGTGCAACTTCATGAATGAATGGCGAAGGATTGCAAATCCTTCGCAGCAGTGGACTACAAATCCTTCGTAGCACGTTTCTTCGCAGCACGTGAACTAAAAACAAAAAAAGGCCGCATCGCTGCGACCTTTTCCAGTTCTATTTTCAATAGCGTTTAATGCACGACCACCAACTTCACGGGTTTCACTGCCACACCATTCTCTTCTACGAATACCATGTAAACACCTTGAGCAAACTCAGCTGTATTTACTGTTAACTTATTCGTTTGTTCCTTGATGTCACGCATGTGAATCAATTGGCCGCTTTGGTTGTAGATTTTCATTGAACCGTCGGTGATCACTTTCGACAAGCTAATGAATGCTTGATGATTCGCTGGGTTTGGAATTGTTTTCACATCGAAAGCAAACTCGTTTAATCCTGAGGTTGTGTCCGCTTCATTGAAGCTCACTTGGAAATCGTCGAAGTAGAATCCGTCTTCGCGTACACCACCATCAGCTTCCAAAATGAAACGCAAACGAATGTTTTGACCGAGATAATCACTCAAACTGATTTCTTCCAATACCCAATCCGTTTGGAATCCTTCGTAAATGGGTAAGTTGTCGGGCTGAACACTTCCATTGGCACTTGTTCCCAACACTGTGTAGTTCCCACACTGTCCTGTCCATGAATTTCCTCCATCGGTTGATACTTGGAATTGTGCGTAATCGTAATCCGCTTCGATTTCCCATTTTGCGTAGAAACTTACCATCGCTCCTGTTGCATTCGTTAAGTCCACATCTTGGTTGAACTCATAAGTACGCGATGAGTTATTTGAATAGTTTCCTGATGGACTATCCGTAAAACTCGTTGAAGGTGAAACAAATGTTTGATTTGTTGTAGACCACGTTCCTGTCCAGTTCGCTGTGCTTGAAGCATCTTCTGAATACTGCAAAGTTGCCGAACCGTAGGTTTTAATGATTGTATCTCTATCAATCCACAAACCATAATCGGTATTGAGTACGTACTTGATTTCATCACCAAAGTTGATCGCTGGATCTAACACAAATGAAATAGTACTAGTCGCTGTTTGGCTAATATTTAAGGTATAAGGAACTCCTGCCCCAACCGATTGAATGTTTTGCAAAGGCTCAATAGAAACAGTCACTGTTCCATCTTTTCGTCCCAAGCGCTTAACGCTGTGGGTGAAGTCTCCAGTCATAGCAGCTACCGAACCCGCATCTTCATCCTTCGTTACGTAATATTGGTGAGGAAGGTGCGCCATCACCAAATTTGGATGCAACATTTCGATACACGTGGGAACAATTCCTGCTTGCGAAGGCCAAAACGCATCTCCCACCTCTGGTGTGATTGCAAAAACGGTATCCTTGTTTCCTACACCGATGTCTACCTTATACATATAATCATCTGAATCTCCCGATGCTGGGTACAATCCAGAACTTTTTTGAGCTTGGTAGCCATTGTAAACGGCCATGTGATTCGTGTAATCTTGGAAATAATCGTGGTGATCAGCAAACTCAGCCGATGTTGTCCCTATTGGGTGTAGCAATAAATCACCGTAGGTATGCGAGTTCGAAGCAAACTGAAAACCGTAGGTTTCTGTTAACCATCTCATTGCTTGTGTTTCTGGTTCAGAAAACGGTCCAGATCCAGGGTAGGTATCGTTATTTGGATCGGAGGATACTCCTGTTGTGTTCCATCCGTATGAGTAATTTCTGTTCAAATCAACTCCAGGATTCGACGATCCAACAGGCGCTTTATTTTTACGGTGCATTCCGAAACCGCTCGGATCATTCGATTCATTCTCAATATATCCATCTGGATTGATACATGGCACAAAGAATAGCTGTGTGTTATCTACCAAAAACTGCACCTCTTCATTGGTTGCATAATTTTCCAACAAATACCACATGTAGAAAAGCGTCTGTGTCATTGAAAGCGGTTCGCGCGCGTGGTGAATCGCTGAGTACAATACGTTTGGCTCCGTTGCCGATTCGTCTGTATTCGGATTGTCTGAAATGACCACGTGGTAGATCGGACGTCCTTCATGTGTTTGAAAGTTCGAAATGGGTGCTTTTACCGTGATCAAGTTCGGATATTGCGCGACCATGTCATCCAAAGCATTCAGCATGTCTTGATATTTGTAGAATCCAGCGTAGCTATTGTTCTCAAAGTGATTTGCCGGAACGGGTGGATTGAATCCTCCGCTGCCAGGACCTTGATTACACGTTGCATTTTTCGTCGACACATACGGATCGTTGCTGTGCTCAGCGTAGTATGCTTTCACGTCGTCAATGATGATTTCGTACTGGAAACCATTCGATTCCATGATGGAAATTTCATAATCCGAGAAATCGCTGATGAAGAAGGTGTTCTTTTTTGAAACACCATGATCCACTGCAACTCCCAGCTCTGCCAGTTGTGACAAGCCATCGGAATCAGTATAAATTTTAACCTTCGAGTATTTTTGTTGAGCCACGGAGAATATGCTCAGGCCGACTACGGCGATCAGAGTAGAGAATAATTTCATTTTATAGTTCTTAGTTCGTTTCTGCAATTTACACACTTTTTTCAAGAATTCCAGAATGAACATTCAATTCGACTTCAATTCATACGGAACATTTTCCATTCTCCACACGTCGAAACCATTTATACCAATTCAACAATGAAACGTCGAAATGCGCTCTATCTTTGTTTGGTAAAATTGACTCAAAATACTTCTATGTCTACAACTCCACAAAAAATTCGATTCGGACGCATCTTTTGGCCTAGCTTCTGGGCAGCACTCATCGTGTCCATTCTGGGATTGATCATTTGGTTGATCGTAATCTCTGGAATCATGAGCAGCTTTGAGCCCGAACCAATGAAGGTAGAATCCAACTCGGTTCTTCACATGACGCTCGACTCACGCATTGCCGAAAAGGGACAAACAAAATTTAACCCATCGACACTCAGCTTAGATAAAACAATCGGCTTGGCTGATATTCTCTACGGACTTGAAACAGCGAAAAAGGACAAGAAAATTAAAGGAGTGTTGCTCGAATTGGAAGGTGCTTCTTGCGGATATGCTACAGCACGTGAGATTCGAAATGCGATCAATGATTTCGAGAAATCTGGAAAATTCGTTATTGCATACAACTCCGGAGAAGTGATCACCTTAAAACAATATTACATCGCATCTGCTGCGAATACCAACTATGGTTTCCCAACTTCTAACATGGAATTCCTTGGATTGGGTGGTGAATTGAGTTTCTTCAAAAACACGTTGGACAAACTGGATGTTGAGGTTCAAATTATCCGTGGAAGTAACAACGATTTCAAAAGTGCGGTAGAGCCATTTTTCTTGGAAAAGATGAGTGATTCTTCTCGTTTTCAAGTGGAGCGCTACATGACAAGTTTGTGGTCAGATATCCGAAAGGACATCGCGAAAGATCGCAGTCTCGATGCAAAACGTCTGGATGAATTAGCCGAAAATGCTGATGTAAAATCTGTGAAGGAAGCTGTGAAGTACAAGTTAATGGATGGCGCGAAATATAAAGACGAGATTTTGGACCTTCTTGCGAAGAAAGCAGGAACGAAAAAAGGCGAAGAAGTAGAATTATTTGCATTTGAAAAATACGCGAAGAAACGCTTTACACAAGATCAAATTCTTTCAGCAGAAAGTGAGCCAAATGTGGCCGTAATCCTTGCTGAAGGAGGTGTTTCTCGTGAGGGAGATGGTTTGACATCTAAATCGATCTGTAAACTATTCCGCGAAGCACGAAACAATGAATCGATCAAGACGATCGTGTTCCGCATCAACAGTCCGGGAGGAAGTGCCTTGGCGAGTGATGAAATTTGGCGTGAAGTTCAGTTGACAAACAAAACGAAGAAAGTGGTGGTTTCAATGGGTGATGTAGCCGCTTCTGGTGGATACTATATTGCTGCACCTTCTTCTTACATTTTCGCAGAGCCAACAACCATCACCGGTTCGATTGGTGTGTTCGGAATGATTCCTTACACAGGAAAAATGTTGGAAAACAAATTAGGTATCACATTCGATCGCGTTGCCACAAACAAGCACGCTGTAATGACAACCAACCGTAAGTTGACTGAGGAAGAAATGACCGTGATTCAAGAAAGCGTAGACGAAATTTACGACCAATTTAAAACCGTTGTTGCAAAAGGACGCGGATTAACGAAAGAGCGTGTTCAAGAGATTGCCAGAGGTCGCGTTTGGACAGGAGTTGACGCCAAGGAAGTTGGACTCGTAGACGAACTCGGAGGAATGAGTGATGCCATCGCATATGCAGCGAAGCAAGCTAAAATTAAGGATGTAAAAGTATTGTACTACCCAATCGTGAAAGAAGATCCGCTCGAAGAACTTATGGAGCAATTAGTACAAGAAGAGAATGCATCTGCTTCGGCAGGTGTTGAATTGCCTACAGAATTTGTAAAATATGTGAATCAATTGAAAGAACTCGAATCAACTCAGGGGATTCAGATGAGACTCCCTTTCACATTGGATTTAAAGTAAAATTAGCATGTTGATTCGGTAACGCTCCAATGATTTTTCGTTGGGGCGTTTTTTATACATTCCCGCACTACTTCAACCTGTACTCTACGCCAATTCCAATCAAAAAACCAAGATTACGACCGCCGTATCGATCCCACAGTAAATTGTAACCAACTCCTGGAACGAGATCAACCTTTCCAACAGAAACATTGGCTCGTACCTCCCCCAAATAGCGATTACTTTTAAAGAACACATCCGACAATTTGATGTTTCTTCCATACGATTGCATAATGCTAAACGGCAAGGATTTGATTTTGAAGTGATATTTTCCGTTTACCTGTACTGGAAATGCTAAAAGTGCAGGATACACATTTATTCCTAATCCTGCGCCCACTGAAAAATGCTCATTTAACCTTCGACTGAAATTTTGTTCCACAAAAAATGTTGGACGCTCCTTTTGATACGATCCGAGGCGATATGCTGTTAGTAAAAATGACGTTTCCCCCGTCCATTTTGGATTCGATTGAGCTTGCACCGACAATAGGCAGAACGAAAAACTCAAAAGTGTAAGTACTCTAATTAATTTCATCTGATCCAGCATCTAAATTCGTTGTACTTCGGCTATCTCCATCAATATCATATAAAGGAAACTGAGTTAATCCATTGCAATATCCATTGGCTGCAGAAGAGGGTAAAATATGAAAATCCTCTCCATTCATATTAACGAAGCCAATATCGGATTGACTCTGCAGGTTTGAGTAAACATCGTTTAACGGATAGAATGATTTCAGGTATTCACCCGAAGCATTCACAAAGATGTTTCCGTATATTTCAACATGCGTAGTTGATTCAAAATCTTCTGCCACATACACCGATTCGTTTTCCGTTTCTACCGTTGTATTGAAGCGAATAATAACGTTTTGATTATGATTGGCTGTATTTCCATCGCTTCCCATGATGATTGAATAAAACGCGCTGTTTGAAATTGTGTTGTTTTCAATAATGAGTGAATCTCCTCCTGGATGATTGGCATAGTACATAATGCCATTTTTCACTGCATTTTTTATGTGGTTTCCACTCACCCTTCCCGAACTACGAACGCTGATTGCATTTCCAAAAGGCTGTTCACCATTTACGAAGGTATTTCCAGTAATGTGTACATTCTTCCCTTTCCAATAAATACCATGATGCGGCTGTCCCATTGCTGCACCAACTTCTGACATTGCAATATTCTCAAAATAGGAGTTTTGAATGATGCAATCAATTGCTTTCTCATGACTATCAATACCATTCGAACCGATTTGTTTAAACGTACAGCCATCAATTAAAATATTGGATGCTTCACCAATGAACCCTACTCTTATTCCGTCTGAATTGATGTTCTCGAAGGTGCAATTTCGTATGATTACATCGTCTACATTTCCTAACTGAAGTGATTTGTTTGTAAAAGTGCAGTTTTCAATAATCAAACTGTCATAGTCATGACCATCGATTCGAAGTCCCTTTGTGAAGGTTTCTCCAAAAATATGGTCGAAATTATCCGGGTTCGGTACCTTATTACAAGCAAAAAGGACAGTCACTAATACAAGTGAGGCAGCTATGCGTTTCATATCTATTTACTTTGCTTGTTTCAGAATCCAATCGCTCATAATCTGAAGTGCTTTGGGTGAAAAAGTCTCTTCAATTTTTGCGTATTCAATGGGTAATCCTGTTTCGCATTCTTGAAAAAGATGATTGAGGCCTTCTAATTCCTTCGTAGTTACATTACTATTTCCACCTTCGGTGAGCGCTGCTTCAATCTCTTCAAGGTTTTCCGTTGGAGGAACTTGCACATCCTTGCTTCCATTGAGAGCAAGCACAGGACAATTTGTCTTCGAAAGTGCTGTTTTCGGATCGAATCGGATGAAATCCGCCAGCCATGGATATGACAACTGCTCGGCAATTGTTTCAATTTGCGCTTTTGGAATCACTCCACCAAATACTTCCGTAAAGTACGTTTCGAGATCATCCGTTAATACCTCATCATTCTCTGGAGATTCCAAAATGATTTCGTACGCTCCTCTCATGTTCTTTTGTCCCATTTCGACGGCTGATTCTGGCACTGACATTCCACGTTCGATGACTTCTTTCTGCAAGAGCATCAATTGATCTCCACGTATTCCTGATCCAGCTAGCATTACGATAAACGCCACCTCGTCATTTTTACTTGCAATAATCGGTGCGATTACTCCTCCTAAACTATGTCCAACCAATCCAATTCGGGAATCATCAATCTTCTTGTGACTTTTTAGAAAATCGAAAGCACTTTCTGCATCACGAACGAAATCATCAAGCGATGCCTCATTGTAATTCCCTTCAGATTTTCCCGTTCCACGATCATCGACGCGTAAAACTGCGATTCCATTCTTCGTTAGATAATCCGCAATCACGAGGAAAGGCTTGTGGCCTAAAATCTCTGAATTTCGATCTTGCGCCCCACTCCCACTAATCAACACGACGGCTGGAAAGTTCTTTCCCTTTTTAGGTAATGTCAATGTTCCCGCCAGTTCGATACTGTCTGCTTCATTTCTGAAAACGACGTCTTCCGTTCGGTATTTGAACGGTTCTTTGGGTTCTTGAGGACGGTTTTGAGCAAAGGTTATCCCAGAAAGAATAACGAAAAGAAGTAAAAGTGATTGTTTCATGTCTAAAAGGTAAACATATTGATTCATTCTACGCCGATCTTGGCCAATAAAAAAGTCCGCTACCTTTCGATAACGGACTTTCTATATCTAATTCTAAAAAATTCTAGTGATTGTGCGCATTCGCCATTTCAACGAACTCATCGTAAGAAACTTCTTTGTCTTTCAACTTCACAGTTTCTTTGAAGTAATTCGTCAATTTGCGTTCAGCCAACATATCGTATACACGATTTGCTTCTTCACGGTTTTGCAACACTTGCATTGCTGATTTCGTCAATTCTTCATCCTCTGGAGCAGGCATTCCGTATTGAGCGTAGTTGCTAGCGAGTAGTCCTTTTGTGTATTCGATTACTTCTTCGTTCTCCATTTTGATATCGTTCGTTTTGAAGATATTTCCTTGGATCAACTGCCATTTCAAGCTTTTCGCGTAGTTTTCGTAATCCGCTTCGATTTGCTCCATTGTGATTTCCTTCTCATTTGAAAGTTGAATCCAACGTTTCAAGAATGTATCTGGAAGATCGATGTTTGTTTTCTCAAGCAAATCATTGTAGATCGCCTGTGTCAACAAGCGGTCAGAATCGTTTACGAACATTCCAGACAAATCTGCTGCAACGCGCTCACGCAATTCTTTTTCAGAGGTAACGTTTCCAGGACCGAACAACTTATCGAACAATTCCTCGTTCAATTCAGCCAATTCCATTCCTTTGATTTCAGTAATCGTTAATTGGAACTTGTCTGACAATCCTTCCAACTCCTCTTCTTTCACACCCAACATGGCTGCTGTATCTTTTCCTCCGCGAGAAACAGACTCAGGATTTACGATTGTTTTGTATCCAACCTCTTTTCCTGTCAACTCTTTCTTTACTTTTTTGTCCGTTACAAATTCCATTGAAACTGTTGACGAGTGAAGGATTCCACCTTCTTTGATCGTCTCATCTTCGTTCAACTCAACGAACTGTGCCATTACTAGATCGTTGTCTCCTACTTTATCAGAAGCAACCAACTTTCCGTAACGACGACGAAGGTCATCAATTTGCTTATCGATCAACTCATCGTCCACCTTTACTTTCACGTAGTCGAATTTGTTCTTTCCGCTCAACTTTACGTCAACTTCAGGAGCCAATCCGATTTCGTAGGCAAATGTGAAATCAGCAGGATTATTGAAATCTCCTTCCACTTCGCTATCCGCTTTCGGGATAGGATTTCCAAGGATTTCCACTTTATTTTCGCTAAGGTATTTTTGAAGTGAATCGTTCACAACGCGGTTCAATTCTTCTGCCAATACTGAATTTCCGTATTGTTTTTGAATCAATCCCATTGGTACGTGACCTGGACGGAACCCAGGCATATTCACTTTCTTACGATAGTTTTTAAGCGTTTCTTTTACCTTGTCCTGGTAATCTTCAGGTTTCACCTCAACCTTGAGTACTGCGTTCAACGCATCAATGTCTTCGCGAACTACATTCATTGTTTCTTCTTTTACTTTGTACAAAACAAAAAATGGTATAAGCTTCCTTATACCATTTCAATTTTAGTGCGGATGGAGGGACTCGAACCCACACACCTCGCGGCACTAGATCCTAAGTCTAGCGTGTCTACCAATTTCACCACATCCGCTTTTGCTCAAAAAATCGACTCGTTTGTCTAAGAGCTTTTTATTTACACCATTCAAAATGGGATGCAAAGATATGACTATTTTCTAAAAAACTAAACTCTTTAGCGAAAAATCATATAAAAAGTTCGAATCACCCGTAATTCGCGGCCTTCGGAATAATTCTTCGTTGAAAAAAGTAGAAAATGTGAATAAGTCTTATTCGCTGTATAAGGAAAGCCATTTAAAACGTCGTACCTTTGTATTCGCACAAAAAAAATTATGGTCACAATTAACCCTTCAGAGATTCCCGTTCCGAAACTCCATCATTATTTGTTGGGGTCTGTTGGACCGCGTCCTATTGCGTTTGCATCTACTGTTGATGAAGATGGGAACGATAACTTGGCACCTTTTAGCTTCTTTAATGTGTTCAGCGCAAATCCACCAATTATGGTGTTCTCGCCTGCACGAAGCGGAAGAACAAATCAAACGAAGGATACTTATAATAATGTAAAAAAGGTTCCTGAAGTGGTGATCAACATTGTGAACTATGATATTGTGCAGCAAATGAGTTTGGCAAGTTCACCTTTTGCTCCTGGCGTAAGTGAATTCGAAAAAGCTGGTTTTACAGCCCTCGATTCCGAAACCATTCAACCCAAACGCGTAGCAGAATCACCTGTTCAATTTGAATGCAAGGTGATTGAAGTAAAAGAATTAGGACACGAAGGCGGTGCAGGAAATCTCGTTATTTGTGAAGTGCTTCGCATTCATTTGAAAGAGGAAATTTTGGACGAAAACGGAATGGTTGATCAACACAAGATCGATCTTGTTTCTCGTATGG
The DNA here is from genome assembly GCA_013373595.1 of Flavobacteriales bacterium. Lineage (GTDB taxonomy): Bacteria > Bacteroidota > Bacteroidia > Flavobacteriales_D > Crocinitomicaceae > UBA4466. The sequence continues at coordinate 20,508 of JABXHO010000084.1, forward strand.
GTGGCAACTGGTATTGTCGAGCAGATGAAGGATCCATGTTTGAGATCACCAAACCCATTACCTCAATTGGTATTGGATACGATCAACTACCAGAAGACATTCGCACCAGTTCCATTCTCACAGGAAATGATCTGGGACAGCTTGCTGGTATCGAGGAAATGCCAAATGAAACAGATGTTAATGAGTTTAAACTCATCGAATTAAGTGATTTATTTGTTTCTTTGGAAGATGATCCAACAACATTGGAAAAAGAACTTCATCTGAAAGCACAAGCATTGCTTGCAGAAAATAAACTGGACGAAGCATGGATGACCCTGTTGGCGTTCAACAACGGATAGCAAAAACAAACACAACAATTATACAATTAGATTATGTTCAAATTAACAGGAAGCGTAAAACTCATCAAAGATACTGTGCAAGTAACAGAAAAGTTTGCGAAGAGAGAATTCGTTATCAATGATGCTTCAAGCATGTACCCACAAGACATTCTTTTCCAAGCGGTACAAGATAAGTGTTCTATGCTCGATGGAATCAACGAAGGAGAGCAGGTAGAAGTTTCCTTTAACTTAAGAGGTCGTGAGTGGACAAGTCCACAAGGAGAAGTGAAATACTTCAATACTTTGGATGCATGGCGAATTGAAAAAGTAGGACAAGGAATGCCACAAAGCGGACCGTCTGATATGAACCTTGACGCAACCCCTTCAACAGCTTCAACAGATAGCGCGGAAGACGACGATCTACCATTTTAAGATGTAAATATTTCGTAATGAGACTCCTACAGTTACTATTTTTTAGTAATTTGTAGGAGTTTTTATATTTACGAGATGCAGAAAACCCTACTACTTTTCGCCGTATCACTCCTCACTTCCCCAGCAACACTTGCTCAAAGTGACCTTGACAAGAAGGCGAATAAATTTCAATATTACTGGAGCGAACATCAACTCCCCGAGAGTTCGTACATGCCCTATCACGGCACTACTGAATCATATTTTATTGATTCGATTAACAACCGCATTCCCAATCATTCGTACAAGGACATCAAAACTGGAGGAAAACACCATTTCATTGTTCAAAGTGATAAAGGGTTTCACCTACTTGACACCAAGTTGAAACTGGTTACGGATAAAGCCTACGATCTAATTGAACTCAACCACGGTTCAGAATTGGAATTAACTTCCGAAGGCAAAAAGAGCTATTACGTTTGGGATTCTGACACGAAAACATATGCGTATACCAACGAGGTAGCACCTCCCACTCCATGGGCAGTTCCACCCAAAAGAACCTACGATATGGAACTTGGAAAGGTAAGTGACAATCGTTTTAAGTCAAAAAGAATCGAGCGACTACGCCTTGGCATCGACATGACCAAAACACTGACAACGGAGCAAAAAGGTAAAAAGCTCTTGGTTATGAAGAATGGAGAAATCGTTTTTAAAGGTGCAGAAAAACCAATGCTTTACTACGATTTCATGATCACGGGAGAGAAAGGTCCACATGCAATTTATCACCCAAGCTCTAAAAAACCAATCCTTGAAAACTGTGATCGCTTTTGGTGTGTGGAATCATACCTAATCGTCTCTGTGAAGGATAACTTGAGAAAATACATCATCTCTGATAAAGGAGAAATTGTACTGACAACAGCGGGCGAAATTCGCTACTACGATTACGATTTTGGCGGTGAGCATTATTCCTATTTCTGTGACGGAAGAACCGTTCTCAATCTATCAGGAAATGTCGTGTATCACTCAGACGGAGAATTAATTGGTGTAGGAGAGCACTATATCTTCGCCGGAAACAAGGGAGGATATTTAGGTGATCTTTCTCACGATATCAAGATGGAATGCACGAATTTCAAACGCATTGGAAACCTGACAATCGGTCAACTTGGGAAAGATTCATGGCGTCTCTTCGATCCTACTTCAGTACTTATTAAAAAATTTAGCGATTTCTATTACAATCCATCCGATTCTTTGGTTGTGTGCTCGGGTGAAAATAAAACCATTGTTGCCAACCCAGTAAGTGGAAAAATTCACAACATCGATGATTTCAATGTTCGGGCTCAAAAGCAATCGCGTAGTGATGATTGGAAATATTACGTTTTAGCGAAAGGCAAGGAAGATGGTACACTTGAAGGACGATTTGATCCGAAAGAAGGAAAACTAATTGAACCGGACTATCTAAAAATCGAGTGGCCCACATCCGAAGACTATTATATTGTTCTCACCGAAGAAGGAACAATTCGCTACTTGAAGCACGATGGCTCAAAATTGTTCGATTAGATTCAGTTCTTAATCTCTCTCCCCTTCCATTTCGGCTTGTAAAACAACATCAAGACTGCCAAAAGCAAGGAATAGAAAGGAAAGAGCACTTCATAAATTGGCAATAAGAGCCACGATTTTATGCGCTTTATACGTAGAAAATACGGCATAAAAAAGATCAAGTCGAAGGCAATTTTTGTAATGAATACGATCCAAAACGCACGCCAATTGCCCTGAATCATTTCAACGATCAACAACGCAAAAAATGCGATCGCGAGTATAAACTGCAAACCTGCGGAGACGGTCGCCAACGAATCGCCAATATCCGTTGTTTTCCCCACCCATCGCAAGCGCTGATCAATGAACGAACGAAATGAATGCGGCGTTTCAGTGTGAATGGCTACGTTCAAATCAGAAACGACCTGAATATCTTTACCGCGTTTGCGAAAATCGCGTAGCAGATATGTATCATCGCCACTAGCCATGTGCGCATGCGAATCAAAATCATCCACCTCATCAAACACCTCTTTCCGATAGAGAAGATTTGCTCCACTACAAAAAATCGGTCGCAACCATCCCGATAATCCTGTATTGAGTGTATTTGCTAAGGCCACGTCCAACTCATAAAACAACTCGGAGAAATTATCACCTTTCAAAATCGCAGGCAATACATACATATCCGCCTGAGGCAAGGTCTCAATCGATTCAAAATACGTCGTTGGAAATGAAACATCCGCATCAAAGGTCAATATATACTCAGTTTCACAACATTCAATTCCATGTCGAAGTGCCAACTTCTTCCCCGTCACGTGATCGGGCAATGAAAGAATCTCAAATGGAATACCATCTAAGCGCTTCCGAATCAACTCACTCGATCCATCGTCCGAATGATCATCAATAAAAACAATTCGCTTGGGTAGTTTCCGTGCATTGACGAAGCTCGACAGCAACTCATCCAATCGTTTGGCCTCATTCCGAAACGGGATCAGTACCGTAATTTCGCTTGCCAAAACTTTCTTATCCTCATCATTTTGATTTGATTTTCGCACATGGAAAAGAAATCCTACCAACACAACTCCACCAACGAGCGTCGCGTACACGATCAGGTATGTAGCAAGAACTATCATTTTTTGGGGCGATCACAGATTACTAGACCGAGTAAGGCAGGTGACATTGAATTTACAAACCAAATAATTAAGGAAGCAAACAAGATTGAGAATTCATTCATCCCGAGTCCACCCAAAATCGCCACCGATACGGCTTCCTTCACTCCTAATTTTCCTAAAAACAAGGATGGAACCATGATCGTAATCAAGTACACTTGCCAAATCGCGATGATCAATTCAATTGATAATTCCTCTCCAAAAGCATGCAAAACGAGCGCAAACTGCGTTGTGAAGACTAAAAATCGGAAGGTACTCCAACCGATCATTTTCCAGCGATACGACGGATTTTCTTTCAAAATAGATCGGCTGATCGCTAAAAATCGTGATCGCTTGAACCATTTTAGCACGATATCTACGAGAAAATAGGCCCAGAATGCCAGAAAACCAGCAACGGCAAAGGCTGAAATCAATTGCCAACTTTTTCCTAAACCGTACACTTCTTCTGCAAACACAATGGCAATCATCCCAAAGAAAACCGTTGACAAAAGCTGAGCATAATTTGAAACAAGTGTAAGAAAGGTAATCGTTCCTCGATGCTGAGACGGAAAGTAGTACAATCGACCGATGAAATTACCCACCATATTTGGCGTAAGCATTCCTGTAACCAATCCAGCAAAGAAGGAATGAACATTTCGTTTCCTGTCTTCATCCAGTTCGAGTAGTTTTAGTGTGATTTTCCACTTTTTATAGACCATCCAAATATTGGGAAACACCAAAACAATAGCCAAAACAAGGGAATATGGTCTAAGGATTTCAAAACTTTGCCATTTTTCGGGCTCTACTCCAGCGAGTTGTGCATAGAGCACATAACCAACAGCCACAAATAAGATCAGCTTTAGGAAAAAGAAGATTGCAGCTTGTTTTTTGTTAGTTTTAAGCACCGAAGCGTTTTTATGGTTGAAGATAAAATAATTCTAGGAATCGACCCCGGAACTACAGTAATGGGGTATGGTATTATCCATGTGAAGGGTAAGAAAATGGAGATGTTGAATTTCGGAATTATTGAACTGAAAAAACTCCCAACTCACCCAGATAAGTTGAAACGAATTCTGGATCGCCTAAACGGATTGATCCAAGAATACCGACCTGATGAAATGGCGATTGAAGCCCCTTTTTTCGGCAAAAATGTTCAATCGATGCTCAAATTGGGACGCGCTCAAGGAGTTGCGATTGCGGCTGCTTTGTTGCACGATGTTCCATTCGAAGAATATACCCCTCGTCGTATTAAGCAAGCCATTACTGGATCGGGAAGTGCCTCCAAAGAACAGGTAGCTGCCATGTTGCAAAAGCTACTTAAGTTCAAAGAAATCCCAAAATACTTGGATGCCACGGATGGATTGGGTGTCGCTGTTTGTCATCACTTTTCGAAAGGAGTGGGTGAACATAATAAGACTTCAAGTTCGAATTGGTCTAGTTTTGTAAAAAACAATCCTGGGCGAAAGCGGTAATGAGCGGTAGTGGCAGGTTTGGGTGGATTTGAAAGGTGGTTTTTGGAATCTATTTCGCAATATTGCGAAATTGCAATATGTACACATGGCAACATTGAAACATTGAAAATCAAAAACAGAAAAAAAAAAATAAATCCGACACCAGAAAACCAAAACCTACTCCGACTCCAACTCTCCCAACTCCTCATTCATCTGCTCAAGCGATTCTGAATAAATTGCTTTCATTTCTTCCTGACGAGATCCGTAGTAATCCATCGAAGCTTCGTATGCCTCACGATCTAACTGAAAAGTTGATAATAACGAATCACCTGAGTGCTCCATTACCTTATAATAAATTGAAACTTGTCCGTACTGGTTTTGAATGTGCGACTCCAACTTCAGCATTTCTTTGAGAACCGTCACCATTTTCTCCCTTGGAATGAGATTATCTGGTGTAGGAAGACGTTCGATACTTCGCGAACAAGACACGAGTGATACTAAAAGCGCTATGAAAAAAAGTTGCTTCATCTATTGAATAACAATCGGCTTCCAACTGTTCCGTCAATGACCAATCCATTTCGATAAACAAGGTTTCCATTCACAAAAGTCATATCCACACTATTCGAGAAATTCACTCCTTCGAACGGTGACCAACCACATTTGTACAAAATATTCTCTTTCGATACCATGTACTGTTGTTTTGGGTCTACTACCACGATATCAGCGTAATATCCTTCACGGAGATAACCACGATCTTCCACTCGGAATAAGTCTGCTGGAGCATGCGCCATTTTCTCAACAACGCGCTCAATAGAAATCATGTTTTGTTCTACCTTCTCCAACATCGCCATGAGTGCATGCTGAACCAGTGGACCTCCCGAAGGAGCCGTGAGGTATTTATTTTGTTTTTCTTCAATTGTATGTGGTGCATGATCCGTTGCAATCACATCAATTTTGTTATCGAGAACAGCTTGAAAAATTGCATCGCGATCACTCGCTTTTTTTACAGCCGGGTTCCATTTGATGAATGTTCCCTTTTCGTCGTATTGTTCATCCGAAAACCACAAGTGGTGAATACACGCTTCTGCGGTGATCTTCTTTTCGGTCAATGGCGTTGTGTTATCGAATAACTCAAGTTCCTTTGCTGTACTAATGTGAAAAATGTGCAAACGGCTTCCGTGTTTTTTGGCCAACTCTACCGCTGCAGACGAACTCAAATAACACGCTTCCTCACTGCGAATAATTGGATGCATGCGAATTGGAATGTCCTCTCCGTACTTCTCTTTTGCCGCTTCAAGGTTTGCTCGAATTGTTCCCTCATCTTCACAATGCGTAATGAGTTGATGATCCAATTGGAAAATTCCTTCCAAAGTTTCTCGTTCATCCACCAACATGTTTCCTGTTGACGATCCCATGAAAATTTTGATTCCAGCAACATCTCGCTTGCTCACCTTTTTGAGTTCCTCAAGGTTATCGTTTGTGGCTCCCATATTGAAACTGTAATTCGCAATGGAAACTTCGCTGGCGCGTTGGTACTTTTTCTCGAGTTCTTCGATCGTTGTTGCCGCTGGTTTTGTGTTCGGCTGTTCCATATAGGAAGTGATTCCTCCCGCTACAGCTGCTCTTGATTCAGATTGAATATCGCCTTTATGCGTTAATCCAGGCTCACGAAAATGCACCTGATCATCAATACATCCAGGCATCACAAACTTCCCTTCAATATTGATTTCCTCCGCATTTGAATCGTTTGAAATGGAAGGAGCAATCTTCTCGATTCGACCGTTCTTGATTAAAATATCAGCGACGAATTGTCGTCCCTCGTTTACAATAGTTCCTGATTTGAGGATGGTTGACTTCATAATTTCATTCTACGCATTTTCCAAACTCCGAAAAACGCTTCTTTAAAAATTCCTGTACTCATTTTTGACTCTCCATACACGCGATCGATAAAGGTGATGGGAACTTCAGTGATTTTAAAACCGTGTTTTTTGGCAGCATATTTCATGCAAATTTGAAATGCGTAGCCTTTGAACGTCACTCCGTCCAGATTGATTTTTTGAAGCACCTCACTTCGGTAGCACTTGAATCCTGCCGTTGTGTCCTTGATGCTAATCCAAAGAATCATACGTACATATACGCTCGCAAAATACGACATCAAAATACGCTTCAACGGCCAGTTTTTCACTTTCCCTCCTTTCACATAGCGCGAACCAATACTAAGATCAGCTCCATCTTTGTGACATGCGTTATAGAGTCGAATTAAATCATCTGGATCGTGAGAGAAGTCGCAATCCATTTCGAAAACGTAATCGTAATCGTTTTTCAATGCCCAACGAAAACCATGAATGTACGCTGTACCCAATCCCAATTTTCCTTCACGTTCTTCGAGGTGAATTCGACCGGGAAACTTCTCCATCATTCGCTTGATTATAGAAGCTGTTTGGTCTGGTGAGTTGTCATCCACATAGAGAATATGAAAATCCTTTTTCAAGGACATAACCTTTTCAGTCATGCGTTCAACATTCTCTTCTTCGTTGTAAGTGGGTATAATTACTATTGCGTCTGACACTTCTATCTATTAAAGTGTCGCTAAAATAAGTATTAATCACATATCACCCTATTCAACCCTCCAATTCTTCGCTTTGTTCTATCTTTACATTAACAATTTTTGGAAATTCAATGATCCGCGCTCTAGTTTGCATTTTTCTCTTTTCAGCTCTTCCGATTTTCGGTCAAGACATGAGAAATATTGAATTATTGGATCAATGGGAAGATGATACACTGGTTGTTTTTACGCACGGAATGCGCTACAACGAATGTTGGGGATTTACACACAATGGGAATGAATATGCTGTAGCTGGATCAACTGAAGGAACGCACTTCTTTCTCATTAGCGATACCGACAAACTGATACCCGTTGGATTTGTGAAAGGTAATTATGCTCATGGATCGGTTATTCATCGCGATTTCAAAACGTATCAACACTATATATATAGTGTATGCGACGAGGGATTGAGCAGCCTACAAATTATCGATATCTCAAATCTTCCCAATTCTGTTTCATTGGTAAAAGAAGATTCCGTGAACTTTGCGCGGGTACACAACATCTTTATTGATACAAGTAATGCCATTCTCTATGCATGCACAGTCGCTGGTTCTTCAAATGGAACGCTTTTGCCTGCTGTTTCCATGCGCGTTTATTCTCTTAGTGATCCCTTAAACCCTTCACTTTTGTGGACAGGACCAAATGATATTCCAGAAGTACACGATGCTTACGTTAGGAATAATATCGCTTATCTCAACTGTGGATTCGATGGACTTCGCGTGTACGATTTCACCAACCCGACTTCTCCCCTATTTTTACAAAACTTAGGATTTTATCAAGAGCAAGGTTACAACCATCAGGGTTGGCTTTCTCCAGACGGAACGAAATACGTGTTTGCAGATGAGACAAATGGAAAGAAGGTGAAGTTTTGTGAAGTAGAAGACAACCTTGTCACAATTCGGGGATATTTCGGCACCAACTACGAAGAGAACAGCGTTCCGCACAACATTGTTGTGAGCAATCGTTTTGCATATGTGGCCTATTACAATGAAGGATTGCGGATTTATGACATGAATGAACTTCCTCCGAAAGAGGTTGCACACTTTGACACACACCCTGAAGAAGAAGGTCCATATACGATGAACGGAGCGTGGGGTGTTTACCCTGAACTTCCATCGGGGAGAGTGTTGGTATCAGATCGTAAAAATGGATTATTCTTGTTTCGATTTAGGGATGATATCTTGGGGGCGACAAACGGAAATGAACTGGTTGTATTTTCGAATCCAAATGCGCAAGGAAATCCCATTCAATTTAGAATTGACAATCCTTCTGTTGATGAATTCAACTACCGAATCGTGGACATGACGGGAAAAGTAATTGAAGAGAAAACCGTTGTAAAACAAAGCTACGCTTCTTCCACTGTTTCTCTATCCGTTGGCGTTTATCACTTACAAGTGAATTATCAGGATTATTTAGATGACACGATCGAGTTGCATCAAAAGATTATGATTTACTAACTTCTTCCACCGCATCTTTAATCAAATCTGTCTCGTATCCTTTGGATGATAAGAAGCGATACACCTTCGCTTTTCGTTTGTAGGGATCTTTCTCCTTTGCAGACATCTCCCATTTTCGTTCTGCGAGGTGAAGTAAGTTTTGCCAGTATTCGTCTAAATCAATTTCCTTAAACGCCTTATCAATGGAGTAGTTTGAGATCATCTTTCGCTTCAGCTCTGTACGAATTTTAATGCGGCCCCATCGTTTGATACGTACCTTTCCAGAGGTAAAAGCTTCTGCGAAGCGTTCTTCACTTAAAAAATTAGAGGAGATAAGTTCTGCCAGTAAACGATCCTGGTCTTCTCGGTCAATCGACCACTGGTTCATTTTTTTGATGAGCTCAAATGAACACCGCTCCTGGTAAGCACAAAGCGCTTCTAATCGCGCTTTGGCTTCCAGTAGTGAGTATTTACGCTCCGACTTCATGTCAGAGTGTAATTTCTTCTTTCTTCTTATTGATGAATGCGTATTGCAACAAATGGTTCGCAGAGTTTCCTTGAACAGGAATCCACTTTTTGTATTTGAAGAACCACTTCATCTGCTTGGAAATAAGTCCTTTCTTGAAGTACGCTTCCAAATACGGATGAACATGCAGCGAGAATCCACTTTCCTTTTTCGTTTCGAGGAGATATACCAAATTATTTTCGATCTCTTCAGCAAACAAAATAGATGCTTGTACTTCTCCCGTTCCATTACACGTTGGACACTTTTCCGAAGTCGTGATATCCGTTTCCGGACGTACACGTTGGCGCGTAATTTCAACTACTCCGAACTTCGATGGAGGAATGATATTGTGCTTCGCACGGTCATTGCTCATGGCTGCTTTTAGCGTGTTGAACAATTCCTTGTTGTTGGCACGATCATGCATATCAATGAAATCAATACACACAATTCCTCCCATGTCGCGTAATTGCAATACACGCGCAATTTCTTTGGCCGCCTCCATGTTCGTTGAAAGCGCATTGCTTTCTTGTCCATCAGCTCCTTTTCTGTTACCACTGTTCACGTCAATAACGTGCATGGCTTCGGTATGCTCAATAATGAGATATCCTCCACTTGGCAACGGAACTTTCTTTCCGAACAACGCTTTAATTTGACGGTTGATTCCAAATCGTTCAAAAATTGGAATTTTGCCATCATAGTGCTTCACCATTTTCTCGCGACCAGGAGCAATTCCAGAAACATATTCTTTGATGCTCGCAGCCAACGTTGGGTCATTCACATGAATGTTCGTAAAATCGGCATTTAATAAATCTCGAAGGATGGTAGACGTTTTGTCCATTTCTCCCAAGACACGTGATGGTGGTTTTGCGTCTTGCAAGTTTCCGTGCAAGAGTTTCCATTTCTCGATCAAGTTTCTAAGGTCTTGATCGACCAATTCGATTTTCTTTCCCTTTGCTACTGTTCTGATGATTACCCCGAAGTTCTTCGGTTTAATTCCCATTACAACTTCCTTCAAACGTTTCCGTTCTTCGGAATCTTTAATTTTCTGAGAAATCGAAACTTTATTTGAAAAAGGAACCAACACGAGGTATCTACCCGCCAGCGTAATTTCGGCACAGAGTCTCGGTCCTTTAGAGGAGATTGGTTCTTTCGCCACTTGAACCAAAATAGGCGCCGAAGAAGAGACGACATCTTTAATTTTACCGTCTTTGGGAATATCCTTCTCCGATTTGAAATATAGCAAATCAGCTACATTCTGCTTGTTCCGCAATGTATCGCGGCTAAACTTATTAAGTGAATTGAACTGTGGGCCCAGATCAAGGTAATGCAAAAAGGCATCCTTTTCATATCCCACATCTACAAAAGCGGCATTCAAACTAGGAACTACCTTACGGACACGCCCAAGATAAATATCTCCCACGGCGAATTCCGCATTGCCTTGTTCTTCATGCAACTCAATAAGCTTACCGTCATCGAGCAGAGCAAGCCAGATGCCATTTCGTCTGGCATCGACTATTAATTCTAAACTCACGAAAGCTTAATTTTAATGAATAAAAAAGAAAACTTAGTAGTTATTCCAACCACTAAGTTTTCAAAGTAAGTTTCGAAAAAGATTATTTCTTTTTCTTGTGACGGTTTTTTCTTAGTCTTTTCTTACGCTTGTGCGTCGACATCTTATGTCTTTTTCTTTTTTTACCACTTGGCATAACCTATATTTTTTTCTATTAAACTTCTTGGTTGCAGTGCTCTTCACTAAGGTGAAAAAAAACACTCCTGCTTTTAGACAGGAGTGCAAAGATAATAATTTCGTTTAAATTTTACGAATCCAATCGAAATTAAAGTGTTATTTTACTTTCACCTTCGACTTTACGTCCTCTACGAATGTTTTCGCCGGCTTAAATGCTGGCACATTGTGAGCTGGAATGATGATCGCAGTGTTCTTTGAGATATTTCTACCAGTTTTCTCCGCTCTCTCTTTCACGATGAAACTTCCGAACCCACGCAAGTAAACGTTTTGCCCTGATGCCAATGATCCTTTGATCGATTGCATGAATGCTTCAACAGCTTTCAACGCCTCAACTCTCTCTAATCCTGTTTCTTCTACAATGTCTGCTACAATATCTGCTTTTGTCATAACTATTAAATATTTGTTCTTTCCTTGCTTAAAGCGCTCAAAAATAAGTTTCTAATTTGTTTTATTCTGTAGTTTTGCCCAACATTTTTTCGATTTTTCCATAAATGACAGATTTTCATCTACTAATAGCCGATTGGTATAGACTAAATTTTAGAGAGTTACCATGGCGAAATACCAAAAATCCATATTTCATCTGGCTATCCGAAATAATCATGCAGCAAACGCGCATCGAACAAGGAACGGCGTATTACCTTAAATTCATTCATGCATACCCGACCGTTTTTGACCTCGCCAAAGCAACCGAAGAAGATGTTTTAAATAATTGGCAAGGACTGGGATATTATTCGCGTGCTCGGAACCTGCACTACTCTGCTAACTATATAGTAGATGAATTAAATGGTGAATTTCCTTCCACCTACGACGAAATTCTAAAACTAAAAGGTGTCGGCTCGTACACGGCTGCAGCCATTGCTTCCTTCGCATTTAATGAGCGAAAAGCCGTAGTCGACGGAAACGTATACCGTTTTCTGAGTCGTTTGTTTGACATCTCCACACCGATTGATTCAACACAAGGAAAGAAAGAGTTTCAGTTGATAGCCGATGAACTAATTGAACGTGCGGTTCCTGAAATTCACAATCAAGCGATGATGGAAATTGGGTCGGTTATTTGCGCACCGAACCCAAAATGTGAAGAGTGCCCCGTCAATATTCACTGCTTGGCTCGCAAAAATGATACAATCGATCAACGTCCGGTCAAAACAAAAAAAACAAAAGTGCGCGATCGATACTTCCACTACCTTATATATAGCTTCGACGGAAAAACCATCATTACGAAACGTACGAAAAAGGATATCTGGCAAAATATGTATCAATTCCCACTCATCGAGACTTCGAGTAATGAGATTCCTGCACACATTGAGAATCGGGTTCAATTTTCATCCGAACCTCAAAAACACATTTTGAGTCACCAACGGATTTATGCACGATTCCATCATATAGAAGGAGAGCCAAAAACAGCCGAAAAGGATTTTATATCGATTCAAGAAAGTGACATTCAAGATTACCCTTTGCCGCGAATCATCGATCGATATCTTGAAAATTTATAAATCCATCATCATTTTTTACTACATTTAATAAACTGAGAAAAGAAATGAAAACACATTCATTGTACTCTCAGGTTCGTATATTTGCTTTAATAAATAACTATGGCAGGAAGCGTAAATAAAGTCATCTTAATCGGTAACCTTGGGAAAGACCCAGAAGTTCGACACCTTGAAAATGGCGCCGTTGTTGCAAATTTTCCAATTGCAACATCAGAGACATACACGGATCGAAACACAGGCGAGCGTAGAGAAAACACTGACTGGCACGACATCGTTTTATGGCGAGGTTTGGCTGAAGTAGCAGAGAAATATCTCCGAAAAGGTCAGAAAGTGTACATTGAAGGGAAGCTCAAAAAGCGTTCTTGGCAAGATAAAGAAGGAAATACGCGCTACACAACAGAGGTTGTTGCCGATGAAATGACAATGCTTTCCAGAGCTGACAATCAGCAACAAGCATCGAGTGCTCCGTATAATTCGGGAGGCACTCCGCCGCAACCTAGCAAAGTAGATGACATCATCAATAATGACTCGGACGATCTTCCGTTTTAATTTGTATTCATGACTTCAAGTGACCCCCTGAGTATTACGCCCCTAATTACCGAACCCATTTCGGATGCAGGGGCACAAATTGCCGGATTCAATACTACACAACTCGTTATCGCAAGTGTGGTTCTATTACTTTTATTACTTATTTCTGCTCTCGTTTCGGGATCTGAAGCAGCGTTCTTTTCGCTCAGTCCAACGGATAAAGAAGAAGTAAAAAATGACTCTGAGAAAAAAGCATCTTTCGTCAATCGAATGCTAAATCGTCCGAAGGAATTACTCGCAACAATTCTTATCGTCAACAACTTTATCAATGTTGGGATTGTTATTCTGTCGAGCTCGATTTTTGCCGCACTCACGGCAGATTCAGAAATCAATGAACTCCTCCACTTCTTAATCGAAGTAGTTGCCATTACCTTAATATTATTGCTCCTTGGCGAGGTAATTCCTAAGATCTACGCCACAAAAAATGCCCTCGGATTTTCCAAAATGATGGGACGCGCGTTGTACCTTCTGAATCGTACCCCACCTATTTCTTGGATTCGCTATCTACTTGTTCGTGGATCATCTTTTATTCAAAAAACAGCTGGAAGCGGAAAGGTAAGCATCTCATCAAGTGAGCTGGAACAGGCGCTCGCCCTCACAAAAGACGATGACGTTTCAGATGAAAAACAACGAATTCTCGAAGGAATTGTCAAGTTTGGAGGAACCGATGTACGACAGATTATGCGTTCTCGAATGGATGTTTACGCTATTGAAATGAATAGTAGTTATGACGAAGTCATGGAAATGATTCTCGACTGCGGTCACTCGCGCATCCCTGTTTACGAAGAAACCTTCGATCAAATCCAGGGCGTGCTCTTCATTAAAGATTTACTTCCCTTCTTGGGAGAAAAGAAAGAAGACTGGAACACCTTGATTCGCAAGCCCTTCTTCGTTCCTGAAAACAAGAAAATTGACGACCTCCTGAAAGAATTTCAAGAAAAACGCTTTCACATCGCTATGGTCGTGGATGAATATGGTGGAACGAGTGGAATTGTCACCTTGGAAGACATCCTAGAAGAAATTGTAGGAGATATCACCGATGAATTCGACGACGACGAGGTTATTTACACTAAAATTGATGAGAACACGTATTTATTTGAAGGAAGAACGTCTTTAGTTGACTTCTTCAAAGTGTTGAACATCGATGAAAAAGATTCAGAAGCCTACACGAGTATTGCCGATTCTTTAGGTGGATTTATCACCGAAAATGCGGGAAGAATACTGATGAATAACGAATTCATTGTAGCGGGCGACTTAAAACTAATCGTTGAGTCGAGTGACAAGAAACGTGTAAAAATGGTGAAGGTTATCAAACAAGAAACGCAATTGGAAAAATGAGATTACTTCTTTTATTTACAGTCATTATCACCGTTGCATCCTGCGCAGAACCAACGTATACGCCGAAACCGCCAACCTATTTACGTTTAGAACTACCTGAACCCAACTACGTGGAGTACGCAGATAGCTGCCCGTATACCTTTGAGATCTCGAATCTGTATACAGTTGAAAATGCCCCCGACCAAACGGATGGTACCTGTCACAAACGTATCAACCTTGGACCACTAAATGGAATGGCATACATCCGTTATTGGGACATGACTCAACCACTATCTTACTACGTAAACAGTGCAAACGATGAAATTGATCGGCATAAGCTAAAAGCAAACAACATTGTAGATGAACGCATTATCCGTCCGGAAGATCGCGTTTTCGGTAGCTTTTTTGAACTTCAGGGAGATGTTGCAACTCCATTTCAATTCTACCTTACAGACAGCACTTCTCGCTTTCTCTATTGTGAAGTATTGTTTAATTCAACGCCCAATTACGATTCGCTTCGTCCCTCACTTAATTACGTCAAACGTGATTTAGAAAAATTCATGACCACATTAAAATGGGAATAATTCGGCATTCACTGGCGTACCTCAGCTTAGGAAGCAACGTAGGCGACCGCGAACAACACCTCGAAAACGCTCAACGCGAGTTAGCGGAACACGTTGGGAAAATTGTTTCCGTTTCACCATTGTATGAAAATCCCCCATTTGGGTTTGAAGCAGACCAACATTTCTTGAATCTTTGCTTGTGCATACAGACCACTTTATCCCCCTCAGAATTGCTTCAAAAATGTAACAAAATTGAGTTTTCGATAGGAAGGGTTAAAAAATCGACGAACGGTATGTATCATTCGCGCTGCATCGACATCGACATCATTCTTTTCAATAATTTAACCATTGATTCTGAAGCGCTTACAATTCCACACCCTCACTTCAGAAAAAGACGCTTCGTTCTTAAACCTCTGAATGACATCGCATTTAACAAAATAGACCCAGAAACATCCCTCACCATCGAACAACTCTTGGCAAATTGCACGGATGAATCAGACATGAAGATTTGGACTCAATCTTGATTTTCCCTGTTTATCTTGCTGAGCGCTTTTTGTTAACGAAAAAAATATGTAATATTGCAGGTGAAATTTGATTAGAATTTATTTAGAACAAACATGAAAAAACAAAGCATCAGAGTTTTGGCATTGGCTGCAGTTGCAGGTACTACTGTATCTAGCTGTACATTGTTGAAGGATTTAGAGTACGAGGTTACTCCTTGCCCACTGGAAATGCACGGTGACTCAGTACAAGTAACAGTTGATATCACTTTCCCAGAGAAAAGTCTCAACAAGAAAGCATCTGCAGAAATTACTCCAATGTTAGGAGAAACGGCATTGAAGCCTGTAACCTTCCAAGGAGAAAAAGCAACTGGAAACGGAAACGTGATTCAGTACAAGCCAGGAGGTAAATACACATACACTGATGTTGTTGCATACAAACCAGCATTCGAAAACACAGAGTTGATGATTACTGGAACAGTTTCGAAAAAAGGGACTGTAAAAGATGAAATCGATCCAATCGAAATCTGTAAAGGAACAATTGTAACACCATTGTTGGTTAATAAATCTGGTCAAGTTCGTTTGGCTGACGATAAGTTCGAGCGTGTAACGCCTGAAACTGAGTTTGCTCAAATCAATTACTTGAAAGGAAAATCAAATGTTCGTACTTCTGAATTGAGAGAAGACGACATCAAGGAAACTGAAGCATGGTTGGCTAGCGCTGAAACAAATCCTAAAATCGACATCAAATCGATCAAAGTTACAGGATACGCTTCACCTGAAGGAGAAGAAGACAAAAACGGAACGCTTTCATCTGATCGTGCCACTACAGGTAAAGAGACAATGATGAAACTTGCTGATAAAGCGAAAAACACAAAAGCATCTGACGAAGGTATCTACTCAACTGTTGGTAGTGGAGAGGATTACCCAGGATTCAAAAAAGCGCTTAAAGCAGATACTCAAATGAACGAAGATGACAAGAATCTTGTTATCCGTGTGATCGAAATGAACGCTAGCTCTGCACAACGTGAGGAGGAATTGCGTAACATGCGTGCAACATTCACGTACTTGGACAAAAACATCTTCCCATTGCTTCGTCGTTCTGAAATCGTAACAAACTACGATTTGACTGGATTCTCTGATGAAGAGTTGAAAAACTACTCTGTATCTAACCCAGATACATTGAACTTGGAAGAATTGTTGTTCACAGCAACTCTTTACGAAGATTTGAACGAAAAATTGAGAATTTACAAAATTGCTGAAGGTCGTTACGCTGAAGATTACCGTCCATCTAACAACGTTGGAGCTGTATTGTACATGCAAAACAAAGTTTCTGAAGCAAAAGCGAAATTCGAAAAAGCTAACGGAATCAAAGACAACGAAATTTCTAAGAACAACTTAGGAGCTGTTGCTATCGTTGAAGGAGACAGAGAAAAAGCATGGTCTTTATTGAACCAAGCAGGATCTTCTTCTGAAACTTCTTACAACAAAGGAGTATTGAACATCCAAGATGGAGATTACGATGATGCAGTTTCAAACCTTGGTTCTGAAGCTACATTCAACAAAGCATTGGCTCAATTGTTGAACGGTAACCCAAGTGCTGCAGTTAGTACAATCGACAACTCTGTTGACGCTGAAACTGCTCAAGGTTACTACTTGAAAGCTATTGCCGCTGCTCGTCAAGATCAATTGAACGAGTTGGTTAACAACCTTAAGAGTGCAATTGCGAAAGACGGAAGCTACAAAGCAAAAGCAATGAAAGATCGTGAGTTCTTGAAATATGCTGAAAACGCAGCTTTCACAGCAATCGTGAAGTAAAAGATTAAATAAAATCTTATCAAATAAAAAGCCCTAACTCTCTTGAGTTGGGGCTTTTTATTTTACGGAAATGTTAAGCCAATACTATGCTTTGCTCATTTAGAATAAATTATTGTTTATAACTGTTCATATCCTTGTCAAGGAAGTTCAAGAAACCATACTCATACTAAAACGTTTAATTCAGCAACTTGAGAGATGTCTCCCGGAAAACACTCCCTTTATTTCTTAATAATCTCCGAAAACCTGTGTAAAACTCGACTTTGAAGATTACAAATGATCCCGTAACTTGCACATACGAAACCATCAAACTTTTGTTTGAAGCTAATATTACTCTACATGTTGCGTGCTATCCCAATGCTAGCAATCCTACTGCTCCCAATTCTAAGTTTCTCCCAAGCTCCTTGGATAAATGAAATTCATTACAATAATTCTAGCGGTGATGTCAATGAAGGAATTGAAGTTGCCGGTCCGGCGGGAACAAACCTCGCTTGTTACGAACTGATCCCTTACAATGGAAATGGTGGCGTAAGCTACAGCAATACCGTTCTTTCTGGTACAATCCCAGATGAAGGTTGTGGTTATGGAGCCATCTGGTTTCCAATAGCAGGACTTCAAAACGGAGCTCCTGACGGAATCGCGCTGTATGACAACTGTACAAACACTCTTATTTCCTTATTGAGTTATCAAGGTACTTTTGTTGCTGTAAGTGCTCCAGCAACAGGTGCCAATTCCACTGACATTGGTGTAGCTGAAACAAGTTCTACGCCAATTGGTGAATCGCTACAACTTACTGGATCAGGAAACAATAGCGGTGCATTTTCATGGACAGGACCAAGCGCAGCTTCTCCTGGAACACTCAATACAGGACAAACAATTGCACCGTGTGGTGCCGCCAACACAATTACTTCTGGTGCTGTTAGTGGCGGTCCGTTCACAGTGGACTGTACCAACTCTACTTCCGATGCAGGAACAATTGACTTCACTTCATCAGGAACATTCAATGCAGGAAATGTGTACAGCGTAGAACTGTCAGACGCTTCGGGTTCTTTTGCCACTCCAACGGTTGTTGGAACACTTGCATCCACAACAAATACAGGAACGATTTCTTTTACGCTCCCTTCTACTCTGGCATCTGGAACAGGGTACTTGATGCGCATAGTTTCTGACGATCCTATTGTTACGGGTTCAACGAGTACGACCTCTATTCAAATCATTCAAGCTGCACCTTGTGTATCACCTACTCCTACTGGAACAGGTGTTATCATTAATGAATGGTCGAATGGACCAAGTGGCAATCAAGAGTTCTACGAATTTGTAGTTGCAGGACAATGTGGTACACTTGTCGATATTCGCGGGTACATTCTCGACGACAACAACGGAACGTTTACCGAACCAGCAAGCTATTCGGGAACATCCTCAGGAATTGCAGATGGACACTTCAGGTTCTCAAACGCTGCACAATGGTCTTCAATTCCAGTAGGGTCACTCATCGTTGTATACAATAGTGACGACCCCAACCCTGCACTACCTGCAGATGACCCAACGGACGCCAACAATGACTCATTATACGTGGTTCCTCACGACGATGTACTTTTTGAAAGATGTACTACACTTCCTGCTCCCACTGCTCCCGACTCGGTTTATTCGCCATGCACCTACGCCACAGCACCTTTGAATGGATGGGGACCTTTAAGCTTGAGAAACAGCGGTGATGCTATCCAAGTACGAAATCCTGATGGAAGCTATTACCACGGTGTTTCTTACGGAGGATCTGAAATGAGTGGAGGTCCAAACAATCTCAAACTCTTCACTGGAAGCGGTAGTGGTATGATGGGCTGGTTCAGCGACGGTGACTTCTTTGATGCCGCACAATGGAATTCGGGTCCAGTTTCTGCAGGAACAGAAACACCAGGACTTCCAAATAATGCTGCGAACGCGGCTTGGCTTGTACTTATGCGTGATCCAAGCGCTGCCTCGTGCCCAATTGTTGTCTTACCCGTTGAACTAATCAATTTTGGAGGAAAGCGAATCGATAATGACAACCTCTTGTATTGGCAAACTCAAACAGAAATAAACTCTTCATTTTTTACGCTTGAACGAAGCACTGACCTTAAAGAATGGGATGTTATCTCGATTGAACCGGCAGCAGGAAATAGTCAAGATGTATTAGGATACTCTTTCATGGATCGTGGATACGAAGACGGTATGATGAACTATTACCGTTTGAGTCAAACCGATTTTGATGGAACGACCAAAACCTTCAATAAGATTGTCTCAATTGACGATACCGAATTGGATGTTACACTCGTGAAAATTGTCAACTTACTCGGACAGGAAATTTCTCATGATACACCTGGAGTACAAATTCATGTGTATAGCAACGGTACTTCAGAAAAGGTATTTAAGTTGTAAACTTAGTTGAGCTGAGTCGAACACTATCCTTTTCTTTTTTTCCATAACTGCAGCAAATATTCTTGTTCAGCCTGTCCTTTCGTTGGAGTTAAACGTGTTTCAGCCTCCAACTCCAAGCAATCCATCAATGTGGAATAGCCCGAATGCGAAATAATCAACTTTGCGCTTCGAATAAGTGCATCCTTCTCTCTCCAACTTCCTTTACATTGATAGGGAAAATTCTGAGAGGTCGCATGCACAACATGAAGTCCTGAAGGAGTTGACGGATCATTCAGCACCTGTTCGATCAATTGAACGGCATACGATTCTGGTCCACTTGCCACAAGCACAGCTTCAACTGATTTCACTTCCTTTTTCGGATAGAGCGCAAATCGAGAATAATGTCCGATGTATGTTCCATTCTCAGGACAGTCAGCGCTAAGTTTCCCTGCCAAAGACGAACGATCATCATCCATCAACCACACATGCGAAAAACGCCTTATCAACTTTCGATGCAAAGCATTCACTCCTCCTTCGTACCATTTAACAGGCAAGTTCAATTGATGCGTAAGGAAAATAGATGGAACCTCTTCCGAACAAAAACCGTAGCGATGATCAGAAATAACTATATCAATCGCATGTGTTTTAACGATTGACGCGACCTCTTCCCGTTCCTCATTCAGCCGCTTTCGCAACGCGTTTGAACGCTTCAACAAATCCCATCCGAAGTGACCTTTCCCTCCAAACTGAAAAGGGTAACCAGCATGGGAAACAAACGTAACATCACTAAAATACTCCTCAAAAACACGCTTCTGACGATCGTCGCATGCGATCCATACATCGTTGTTTTGAATCACCAATTGGTGGATCAAACCAATGCACCGCGAAACATGTCCCATTCCCCAATTCAATGGAGAAATTAGAACCCGTTTATCTTGTACATCTTCTGGCCGAATCATTCAGCTAAAGATATCAATTTCCATAAGGAAATGCGTCCAACACAACCTTCATCTTGTTAACTTTGAAATGCTCCGCACGTCAAAAAGTCATTGTTAATCCCAACTTTGATAGTATCTTTATCGTCTAATAAACAGAAACACAAAACTATGTTCGATAATAACGAATTCAAAAAATACGCAACAAAGCACATGGGCATCAACAGCATGCACATGGAAAACTATATTCAATCCTCTCTTACACCTTATATTATTGAGGAACGACAATTGAATATGTCGCAAATGGACGTTTTTTCCCGTTTGATGATGGACAGAATTATTTTTCTTGGAACAGGAATCAACGATCAAGTTGCCAATATCATTAATGCACAGTTGTTGTTCTTGGAATCAGTAGATCCGAAGAAAGACATTCAGATTTACTTGAACTCTCCAGGAGGATCAGTTTATGCAGGTCTTGGAATTTACGACACGATGCAATACATCAATCCAGATGTAGCGACAATTTGTACAGGAATGGCTGCATCAATGGGAGCTGTTTTGTTATGTGCAGGAGCTGACGGAAAACGTTCTGCGTTGAGACACTCGCGTGTTATGATTCACCAACCGTTAGGAGGTGCACAAGGGCAAGCTTCTGACATTGAAATTACAGCGCGTGAAATTCAGAAATTGAAGAAAGAATTGTACGACATCATTGCGACGCACTCTAAACAAGATTACGATAAAGTTTGGAACGATTCTGACCGTGATTACTGGATGACTGCATCAGAAGCGAAAGAATATGGAATGGTAGACGAAGTATTGCTTCGCAACCCACACCAAAAGTAACTAAAGAATTATAGAGTTTCCTTGCCAAACCGTTTTAACGGCTTGGTGAGGACTTTATGTCAAAAAATATTATGGCGAAGAAAGATACAAACTGTTCATTTTGTGGTCGTTCGAGAGACGAAGTAGGAATGCTTATTGCAGGTGTCTCAGGACATATCTGTGAGAGCTGTGTGACGCAGGCCCATACTATTGTGAAGGAAGAAAACGTTGTTTCGGAAAGCACAAACGAACAAATCGTCAATGTAATGAAGCCCCTTGAGATCAAGGAAAAGTTAGACGATTATGTGATTGGTCAGGATGATGCGAAAAAAGTATTGTCTGTAGCCGTTTACAATCATTACAAGCGTTTGAACCAGCCTGCTCCAAAGGAGGATGAAATAGAAATTGAGAAGTCGAACGTGGTCTTGGTTGGACGAACAGGGACAGGAAAAACCTTGTTAGCAAAAACCATTGCAAAAATGTTGAACGTTCCTTTCTGTATTGCAGATGCGACGGTTTTAACAGAAGCAGGTTACGTGGGTGAAGATGTCGAAAGCATTCTTTCTCGATTGCTTCAAGCGGCAGATTACGACGTAAACTCAGCCCAACGAGGGATTGTTTTTGTTGACGAGATTGATAAAATCGCTCGTAAAAGTGACAACCCTTCAATTACACGTGATGTTTCCGGAGAAGGTGTTCAGCAAGCGCTTTTGAAATTATTGGAAGGTGCAACAGTAAACGTTCCACCACAAGGAGGACGTAAGCACCCAGAGCAAAAAATGATTCAAATTGATACCAAAAACATCCTATTCATTTGTGGAGGAGCGTTTGATGGCATCGAAAAGATCATTGCAAATCGTGTGAACCGTCAAACGATTGGTTTTGCGTCAGTAGATGAAGCAGCACAAGTCGATAAAGAGTCGTTATTGAAATACGTGAACCCAACAGACATTAAATCCTTTGGATTGATTCCAGAGTTGATTGGACGTTTCCCTGTGTTGACGTACTTGGAGCCTTTGAGCGCCGAAAGTTTGAAACTGATTCTGACGGAACCAAAAAATGCGTTAATCAAGCAATACATTCGTTTATTTGAATTGGATGAAATTGATTTGAAATTTGACAGCGACGTTCTCGATTTTATCGTGGAGAAAGCCATTGAATTCAAGTTGGGAGCACGTGGACTTCGTTCCATTTGTGAAGCCATTCTAAACGACGCAATGTTTGATCTTCCATCGAAGAATGAGAAAGAATTCCGTGTAACAGCGGATTACGCAAAAGCACAATTCTCAAAATCGAAAATGGCGAAATTGAGAGTAGCATAACAGCGATTTAAAGAAATACTATGAAAACCTCGACTCACGAATGAGCCGAGGTTTTTTTTGGTTTAGTTGATCCGCGCAGGTTCAACTTCTTGCTTCTTGATGCGCAAATCACGCAATCTTCGAGCACCAAGAATAACCACCACTCGGGCAGTCGGAATACGGTTTTTGTGTACGGTGCGTTCGTCTAATTCAATGCTCATACCAACACAAGCGTAGCGGCCACGTTTAAGATCAATCAACACTCTATTTCTTTTAAGTTCTCGCACGAACTGCTTCAGCAAATCTGTCTCAGTGAAATACGCTAAGGGAATTGGATCTGGCAATTCCTCCTTCTCCTCTTTTGTTAATCCTTTGGGCTTCCTTCCTTCATATAAATCCAGACTACTTATCCCCGCTTTTCGATCACAGTAAAATCGTTTCCCCTTGTTATTCACCAATTTTATGCGAAAAGAAAACTCTTTGGTGTAATTGAATTTCGAGGTAGATCGATTGAAAGCCCGCTGAAAGTGTTTCGTCAATGCGCGCCATTTTTTTGCATTAGCGTACTGCGTGCCCTTCCAGGCCGTTGTTGCCAATTGCGCAATGAGCATTAAGTTCTTACTTTCTTCAAGTTCATCAGGGTGTTTGCCCGCAATATCTTTTGTTTCCGACATAAAGATGTGTACGAGTTCATCCATCCCTTCTTCCAAAAAGGGATACGGATCATCACTTGCAGGATAGACTTCAATAGGCTGAACAGAGTCTTTCGCCTCAATCAATTCTTGAACACTACCATTGAATACCCTCACTTGAGCCACCGAATAAAGACAACACATCAGCAATCCGAACAACGCTATTAACCTATTCATTTCCAACGGCTAAAATTTTACGTTTTATATCGGAAGGACTGTCAACCGAAGAAATAGGAACGCGCTCTACCTTAGGTCTAAAAAGTCCACTTTTCAATTGCTCCCATCCTTTCACAATAGCGATTTCGAATGGGGCAATCAAAAAGAAAATAATCGTTCGTTTCTTCTCAAATACAGGAACTTTGTTGGATGTTGATGCAAGGAATACATTATCGTCGAGATAGACATTTCTGACATCCAACGGAACACGAATGGTTTGTCCGTCTCTGTCTACACCAACCGAATCGAGTGCCAAGTATTTATCCGGAACATTTCGTGAAAAATAATCGCAATTAACCAATCCAAATGAACTTAATCCGAATCGCAGATACTCACGACTGGCAGCTTCCTGATCGGGAAACTCAGCTAATTCCTGCGCTCTTCTTTCTCTATATACTTTCGCATATTCTTCAAGAACTGTTTTCTCATACTTCTCCACTAAATCGCGTTCTTTCTGAGCCTCTTTCTGTGCCTTCTGGAATACTTTGAAATTGCTACGTTCTTTCGCTTGAATCCGCCTGATGGAGCCCTGAAAACTCGGCACTACAGGTATTCGATGAACCGTATCGCGGTATTCAAAAGACATGGTATAGTTATCATTTTCAATGTTCGGAGACAATTGGAGCTTTTTTATGACTCGTGGAAACCCATAATAATTCATTTTCCGACCCGCTTCCCATCTTTTCTGACTTCGCTTAGTATCCTTTTTAATAGACTTCAACAAATTCTTTGTTTCGTCGGTTATCATCGTGTCAATTTTCCACCTCTTACCTCTTGCAATCCACTGTTGATCGGCGTTAGAGGTATAGATGATTGGAGTGAAATCTTTTATCTTTCGAACTGATGTACGTCTCCCCTTGTATACCGAAATAGACAATTCGTACGGGTCTTTTCTGCTCCTTTTATGTGCCAAATCGAGATAAATCGGGACTTGTTGAAATCCTGTCACTTGTCCTGCAGACAATCTATTCAACGAATCGAGAATACGCTTTTTTCGTTCTGCAATTCCACTTGAAACAGGAGCTTGCGCTTCTTCCCAGTTATTCGTAGTCTCGTCAAATGTGTAGAAATTTGAATTTTGAGAAGGTTGAAGGTCGTTCATCTCAACTTGAATGATGTTTTCAGGATTTGGGGCAAGCTCATTTCCTTTATCGTCATAGGCACGAAAATCAAGCATTCCTGCCGAGGAAAAAACTTCATTGCGCTCATCTGTCCGAAAGACCATTGGCATTCCTGTCAATGCATTTTCCAGTGGATCCATGTATTCTTTCACCACGACTTTTACCTCTCCTGTGTAGATTTGTCCCGATTGCGTCAGAAAAGCTTCACTTGGAATATCGAAAATTGTATTCTCAGTGCGAATCATCGTTTTAGCGTCTCCCGAAACAAATTGTACTTCTTCGCGCTGCTTAGAAATCGGCGATAACTGATTATTAATCATTTCATCACTCATCAATATTTCACTTGAATAAGCCTGAACGCTCGAATTTTCGACATCCGCAATTTTTGCATTCCCAATATAATTTCCATCAACAATATCGGTTCCTTTTGCTATAATTTGTATCCGCGGTTTAACATCTTTCAATTCGCTTTTCTTTGTAACGGTACAGTTCTCAAATTCCATCACCTTAACAGATGTAATCTCATCCAACAAGGTCGGTGTTTCCATATTTTTGAAGACGATTCGCTCCATATTCCGCATTCGATTAGCCCAATCAACAAATCGTTTCGAGTTCTCAACAGTTACCTCATCGAAAACAACCGATTTCAATGCTTTATTTCGAGCGAGTCGATTATTCAACCCTTCTACGGCGCAATTCTTAATGGTTAATGTTTCCATTTGAAGTGCTTCAAAAACATTTGGAACTCCCTTCGCTAAATAATCATCACAAGAGATGATTAAATTTTCAAGAGGATCTTTTAGCAAGAAGAATACTCCGACCTGATTTAGTGAAAGATCTTTGTTACCCGAAATATCCAATACTTTCAAATTCCAAATTCCTTCTAGGAAAGCGAGTTGTTTCAATTGATTATTTCCCAAATAAAGATGCGTTAGCTTGTCCAACGATTCCAATTGATTCGGCAAATACTGAATGGAATTATTTTGGAGATTCAGCGACTTAAGGTTCACGCATTTCGCTAATTCAGGCGATACCGTCAAACAATTCGTATTGCTCAAATCAAGATGAGCTAATTCCGGTAAACTCCTATTTATACCATCGATGGAAAAGGTGTTGAATCCAGGATTTTTAGAGAGGTTCAATTGTTCGAGAGAAGGAAGTCTTAGCGACTTAAAATTGATCTCATAGATAAAGTTTTCACTCAGGTCGAGTGATTCTAAAAATGGAAATTGACTTAATTCTTTGGGAACCTCCTTTAATCCTTTAGCGCTCAAATCAAGATGTTTTACTCGCTTTGGCTCAACCAGAGCATCTTCCAGAGATGTGCAATAACTACAGGCGGAGACTTCATCAGATTGTGAAAACACAGGGAACCCGACGGTAATCGTGAAAAGTAAAATTAGTTTAGACATACGCATCATTTCTTCAAGATGTCTTGAAGTATAAAAGGTAAACACCTAAAACGAAAAAAAATGCAAAATGGTATTTGCGCTCGTCTTCAAGCAATCCTTCCGTATGTAGAATTATAAATTTGTAAAAAGTTACACTCACCTCATCGAAAGAAGTAAGTTAGAGAAAATGTAGAAGGCTGATTTGATCAGTTAATTTTGAATCTACAGTACTTTATAACCGAACCGCGTGCCGTAAATAATTTCTCGTAATGCGTTTTGATATGGAAGATTTCGCGCGTAGTCGGGTCAATATTTTCAGGAAGTTCTCCGTACAAATCCCACGTAAGTTCGAGCAATTCATAAGGCTGTGTTTTGATTTGCTCCTCCGTGTACTCAAACAGTAAATCGCTGTCGGTTTTCATGTGAACAATTCCCCCCGGCTTCAATAATTTTCGGTAACGCTCAATAAACAAAGGCGAACTCAATCGCTTACGCGGCTTTTTGGGCTGAGGATCAGAAAAGGTCAACCAAATTTCGTCCACTTCTCCCTCAGCGAAATAGTCGTTAATGAAATCGATTCGTGTCCGAAGAAAAGCAACATTCGTCATTTTATCGTTCAAAGCTTCTTCTGCCCCCACAAACATGCGGGCTCCTTTGATATCCACTCCGATAAAGTTTCGATTGGGGTAGTGTTTTGCCAAGCCTACGCTGTACTCTCCTTTTCCACATCCCAATTCCAACACGATGGGATTGTCGTTTTTAAAGTACTCTTCTCGCCACTTCCCTTTCATTGCAAAAGGCTCGTCAATAGCAGGTTCAAAGAAATTATCGAACTCCTTTACTGCTGCAAATCGTCTTAACTTATCCTTTCCTGCCATGTTTTTTTATTCGCGTTTAAGCGACAAAGATAATAAGCTGATTTCTATTCTGCAGATGCTTTAAAGGTGAGTTCAATTTTAATCCATCATATTTCAAGCGAAATGCCCCCTTTTGGATGCACATATTTGAATGAATACATCCATTTGAGCATGGAAGTTATGCGATAAAAAAAAGCGAGAGGGCAAATACCCTCTCGCTCTTGCAATTTCTGTCTTAACACTAGAAACACTAACCTAGAACCTATAACCGACAGCTAATTGCAACCACTGATTTTTATATCGTATATCGGAAGAAGTTCCGTCGCCGTCATTCGACTGAAGGTCCCATCCAGCTCTTGGCGAAATCACCCAATCGTTCACGTTTACATCAAACCCAACTACTGCTCCCAAGGTGTTTTTACGAATGTTTTCGTTCTCGTAACGTTCGAAATCCGTTGCGCTTAATGTTCCTGAGGTAAACTGGTCTTCTTTACTCATCAAGAATGAATATTGCGGTCCTGCCACAATCGTAAGCATCTTCGTTGGTTTGAATTCAAATAAAACGGGAATATCCAAATAGTTTGTTGTTCGCGTGAAGGTGTAGCTATTTCCTAAAACTTGTCCTTGTTCTTGAAATCCTTTTTGTGAGTAAATTACCGAAGGCTGAACTCCTACGTATTCTCCAAGTGGAATGGATATGAATGCTCCTCCCACAAAACCAGCCTTGCTGTTCGCTTCGAAATCTCCTTGATTCTCATCCCAAACGTTGGAAATGTTGGCACCTGCCTTCAGACCAAAATTCACGTCTTCTCGTCTATCTTCTACTTCGGTTTGTGCGACTACTGAAGCCGAAACTACAACCATTGCTATTGTTAATATGTTCTTTCTAATATTCATAATGTTGATTTAAAGGTTCGTATTCGACAAAGGATAGGTCGAGAACCGTACCACAAATGAAGCACTAACCAACTAAATACATTTAAACGATTGAATTATAGATAATTGAAAGAAATAACAAACATAACAAGGCGCTCACAAAAACACCGTTTTATTTTCAAACTGAAGAAAGGCTTTTCAAATTGAAAAACTAGAGGAAGATTCGCGTAACCGTGTTCCCTGCTACCAACAAGTACATTCCAGCATTCATTTTCGATCGGTGAATTTGAAGGTGCTGTTGATCACTCCACGCTTCAATGAGTGCTCCCTCAATGGAATAGAGTTGAGCCGAAGAGTTTTGATGGAGGTCAATTAGAACTCGGTCTGAAAAGTAAGAGATTGTCAAGGGATCATTAGGATTGAGTTCACCTACGGAAACGGAAGGATTCTCAAGTAAAAATGTACGATTTGAAACCACCTGATTGGTGTCCATTCCTCCACAAATAATCCAGCGATTGTTAGACAGTTTGGCAATTCCACGCAAATCCATCACACCATATGGCTCCGAAACCTCATCGCTATACTGGTAGTCGTACAAATTAAAATGGAGAATTCGAGCCGAAGGATTTACACCTCCACTTCCGTCATAGGCAATTCCGTCATAATTATACGCCGTTGGCGCTCCTCCCACCCAAAACACAGTGTTTCCAGCGGAGCTACAAGCAGAACGATATCCAGCATCGCCTGGAGCATCGTTTATTTGTTCCCACGTGATATCTGTTGGGTCAATTGGATTGATGAACCCTTTACGAACGTATGTTCTGGCAACAAACGAGAAGGAACCTGAAACTCCTCCATGGTAATAAAGTGTATCGCCAATAATGGTTCCCGACGCGCCAAACGCTTTGAAAAAATTATCATTTGGAACCGATGTTCCCACTTGCCATTGATCGAAGTAGATATCGTAAATCTGTACTTCCGGACGATTTGCTGTGTTACTCCATCCCGTTACGACAAAAATCAAACTATCCTTGTACACCGCTTGTACGTGATCGTCAATTGGAATAGGAATGGGCGCTCCATCCGTTTCGTAACTGTCGGTTGTTGGATTGTAAATATGAACACGATCCGAAGACACTTCATTCCCGTTTGACAAGACATGATATCCACCTAAAATATAGATCTTCCCGTTTACAAACGACGCTCCTTTTGCAATCTTGCCCAGAGTATCGGGTAACGGTGCAATTTCCGACCATGTATTCGTTGATACCGCATACTTAAAGCTTCGTTGATGAATTCCCGAATACTGTTTCGTTACATCGATTCCTCCAAAAGAATAGACAAACTCTTCGCCATTAACAACCGCTTCACACACAGCATTATTTGCCGTGCGAAATGGCATGGTGTCCAGTTCAGTCCACGTCCAATTGAACTGCGCGAAGGTCGAGAACGACGCAAAACAAAGAATCAGATTAACAAATCTCAACATAATAGCCCGTGTGTTTTCGGATATTGAGTACACGTCCTCCATCAAAAATCAAGTACTGTCCCTTGATTCCCATTAGTGTTCCTTCAATTACAGGCAATTTATCAAAGGACAAACTTTTCACCTTTGTGGGATACTCATCCACGGGATAATCGAGTTCAATGATTTCATCATTCTCAGAAAAGTATTCCGTGATATCCGCAGGAAGTTGTTCTTCCAAAGACCACTTTTCCTCTTCCAAGTCGATGGAATCATCCACCTCATTTTTGAGCATGCGCTGCCAACTTGTTTTGTCCGTGAAAAAATCTTTTAGCGCTACCTCTATCCTACCCGCTTCAAAACGGTTGGGAACTTCGGCTAGTCGAATCGCTGCTGAGGCACCTTGGTCAATCCATCGAGTCGGTACTTGCGTTGCTCGGGTAATTCCTACCTTCACCGCACTGGATGCCGCCAAATAAACAACGTGTGGTTGATTGTGGTGTTTTTCCTCCCATTCAGGATCACGTCCTTCGCCGAGGTGAGCTCGACATAATTCCGGTCGAAGAATACACTCTGCCGCTTCGGGTGCACTGATGAAGCAACTGTAGCAAAATCCTTGTCCAAATGACTTCTTGGTGACTTTACCACAATTCTTACAATTGATTCGTCCACCCCACTTCAATACAATTTCCTTCCCGATGAAATCATTCATTAATAACTCTTCGGACAGATCCAATCGGTATTCGATCGGATTGCCCAATGTCGCTTTCATCTTGTGGAGATTTCCCTCTGCCATTCTTTTACTGTTCAGGTAAGATTTTCATTTTGTCGGCAAAGTGATAGCAGTAATCACGTAAGTCTTCACAGATATTATGCTCACCTGTCGCTTTTTCAAATGTATCCGACATGGTCAACAAGGTTTGATGAAAGAACTGTTTCATCTCTTCGATGGACATATCTTTGGTCCATAAATCAATCTTCATGGTATTTTTAGCCGCTGGATCCCAGATAGACAACAAAAATGCACGCGCCTCGGCATCTTTCACATCTCCATCTTCTGCACTCCACTTCATGCGAACAGGTAGGTTATTCTCGTTCATACCTACCTTTAGCTCAATTGCCGATGTCTTTACTACTTTATCTTCCATTAATCTGTTGTTTCGTATCCTTGTAAAATTTCGTTGTATCCTATATTTTTCAGTTCACTGAGTGGTAAGTCGGAGTGATTTTCCATGTATTGCTGCACCATTCTCCAGCCGAGGAATTGTCCTAGTCTATCTGGACCTTTTTCTGGAAGTCCCGGTGTGAATGGACCTTCTTGAAGCATATTCGCTTTGGTTCGCTCGTCCATGAGGAAGAGTAATTTTTGATCCACCAAATATTGCCAGAACGATGCTTCGTTTTCAATTGCCCATTTGTAATCGCTTTTCGAATAACGAATAATGATGTCTTTCTCTGCTTTCGGAAATGATGCCTCCACGAAGTACAGAACTTTTCCCCACCAAATCATCGACTCGGCAAGTGAACCCGACTGAAGTTCTTTCATGTGATTCGCTGAAATCCATGATGCCAGTACATCTCTTTCGAGGTATTTCGCCTCCATTCCATCTTTGTACCATTGATAGTATTCATTGGTTGGAAGTTCTTTGATGACCGCTGCATCAGGTCCTAGGTATTGCTCCAATCCAATCGCAATGTCATTTTCAAACGACGCTGCACTCGAACGGAACAGTGAATTCAAATAGACAATATGCGTTGGGTATTTTTCCTTTGGAAAATGCGCCTTCAAGTACTTAAAACCATCATTAATCTTAGTTTCAATGGCTGACTTATCGTCAAACTGTTGTGCGATTTCCGCTTCTAAGCGATGAATGTATGCATCTTCCAGAAACGTAGATATAGCGCTGTAAACGTTCGAGTCAGAGACATCTCCAATATTCAAACAATGCCCGAATTCGTATTCATACACATCACGAATTTCGTTTTTATAGCTATTCACCTGTTTCACGAGGGAACTAGAATCGGCCGTTCGAAATGCCTTATCCATGTCGATGTAAGAAATATCAATTTTCACCTTCGAGGTATCCACATCAAACGGATCATGGCTACATGATAGTAAAAGCACGGAAAGAACTGATGTAAAAAAAATGCTTTTCAGAGTCATTATTAATCCTTAATTTCGTAGTCAAAAGTACTTAAAATAGTGCACCTTTGAATCAAACCAACGACCAAATTTAAAATGATAAACATGAAAAAAACCTTACTAGCATTTGCCATTTTAGGTCTTTCTGCAAGTGTCATGGCACAGGAAGCAGCGGACAAAACAGTTCAAGCTGGATTAATAATGGCAGTTGGTCCGAATTTCCAAAAAATGGGAACAAAGATCATGGCAAAAGATGGTGCCGGAAATGATCTAACTATCGGAATGAATGCAAATTGGGCGTTCAACGACAATTTAGGGCTCAACTTGGGAGTTGAATTTGATTTCTCAACATTAAAATACAAAACGAGCGCTGAGAACGATATTTACTATTGGTACGCAGACACGAAAATCTTACAACAGAAAGAAGTGGCTGATGCTAGTAACGCGGAGTTGTATAAATTGAGTACACGTTCTCAGAAAGGAACTTACTTATCGGTTCCAACCATGCTTTTGTTCCGCACAAACTTCATTGGGTATTTTAGATATTTCGGAAAGTTCGGTTTGAGAAACAGCTTCCTTCTTTCAAGCAAGATCAATGACACTGGAGCGAATTATAACAGTGATATCCCAGGAGCTTCGGATGAAGTACAGGGAGAAAACTTGAATATGAAAGCAAAAGGTGATATGTTCTTCTTCAAATCTGCTGTTGGTTTAGCAGGAGGAGCTGAGTGGAACTTCTCTGGTTCAACTTCATTGGTAGCAGAACTCGGATTCTACTATGGATTCACACCTTTGCACCTTGATAAAAATGACGGAAACACAACCTTGTTTAGAACGGTTGAAGAAAACGGAACTACGACATTTGATCACTTCTCGAACCAAGCGACACAACAACAGCTTCAGTTCAAAGTATCCATCTTATTCTAAAAAATAGCACGATTTGAATTACTCAAAAGTTGCACAACATATTACAGCCTGGCTAAGCGATTACTGCGATAATGCCGGGCTGTCTGGTTTTATTGTAGGAATTTCTGGAGGCGTTGACTCTGGATTAACCTCAACTCTTTGCGCTCTCACTGGAAAGAAAACGATCCTGATGAGCATGCCTATTCGTCAGACACATGCCGAATATGAGCGCGCGAAGAACCACATAGCGGATTTAGAGCATCGTTTCCCTAATGTTTCTTCGTACGATATCGATTTAACGGCATCTTTCGACCAGTTTGAAAAAGACATGCCTGAAGATGTAGCCGAACATTCACTTGCCATGGCCAACTCTCGGGCACGCTTGAGAATGGCCACCTTGTATGCAATTGGACAGGTAAACGGTTGCTTGGTATGTGGAACAGGAAATAAAGTGGAAGATTTCGGTGTTGGATTCTACACCAAGTATGGCGACGGAGGCGTAGATGTTAGTCCTATTGCAGACCTCAATAAGACAGAAGTATGGGGATTGGCCGCAGAAGTTGGTGTGATTCAAGAAATTGTTGAAGCGAAGCCAACAGACGGACTTTGGGCTGACGGTCGATCGGATGAAGATCAAATTGGCGCATCCTATCCTGAGTTAGAATGGGCAATGGAATACAAAGGTGATGGTTCCATTTTAAGTGAACGCCAAGAGGAAGTGCTTAAAATTTACCGACGATTGAATAAAATCAATCGTCATAAAATGGAACCAATTCCCGTTTGCCTTATTCCCGATGAGCTAAGATAACTCCACAGGAACCTCTTATTGTTAGTTTTCTTATTGATTTGTAAGCTTTTCGTTTGAATTTCGTCAAATCTTCGATTCGAACTTTCCAGTTTGTTTTAGCATTTTGAAATAAACTAGAATGGTCGTAAATTAGACGACGAGGTAGCAATGTAGTTTGTTACCTTAATTTAAACAGCTACAACTTATGAATGTTTTGCGTAAAGCTCTCCAAGCGCTAATGATATTGCTATTTAGTGCAACATCTTTTTTCTCCTTTTCTCAAAGTATAACTCCTCAAATTCAAAAATACCTTCACGACAACCGTGAATCGTTGGAGTTAACTTCAACCGACATCCAGAACTGGCGCATAACCAGTGAACATCTATCCAAACAAACAAATCTTCACCACATCTATGTGAGTCAAGAAGTGAATGGCGTGGAGGTTCATGGTGCGAACGCCGTATTTGTTCTTCAAAATGGAGAAACCTTTCTTACCGGAAATCGATTTATTTCAGGGATTTCAGAAATGATGCCCGCAAACAGCCAAGTACTTTCGCCAGAAGAAGCGATCTATGCTGCAGCATCAGAACTAAATCTTGAAGCACCACTGATCCTTCGCCAACTGGAAAATAAGAATGAAGAAACGAGTGTTTTTTCTGCGGATGGACTTTCTCAAGAACCCATTCCTGTTCGATTGATGTACGTGCTCGACGAAAACGAATTGAAACTAACATGGAACCTGAGTATCTACGAAATGTCTTCACTACACTGGTGGGATGTCCGCTTGGATGCTGCAACAGGTGAAATCATCAACAAAAATGATTGGGTTGTAAGTTGTCAGTTTGATCACGATCACAGCAATCAATCATGTTCAAACCTCGTTACAGAAGTAAATACAGCTGTACCGAATTACTTATTGATGCCGCCTCCACCTCCTCCGGGAACAGATCAATACAACGTATTTGCCTTGCCTTTAGAAAGTCCGAATCACGGATCGCGCTCTTTATTAGTGGGGCCTTACGATCCAACAGCTTCACCTTTTGGGTGGCATGATGTAGATGGAATCTCAGGAGAAGAGTTCACCATTACACAAGGAAACAACGTGTACGCGACAGAGGATCAAAACGACAACAACGGAACGGGTTACTCTCCAGATGGAGGAGCTTCACTCAATTTTGATTTCCCATTGGATTTGAATCAACCAACGAATACCTTTTTGGATGCGGCCATTACGAATTTGTTCTATATGAACAATATGATGCACGACATCTGGTATCACTACGGATTTGATGAAGCCAGTGGAAATTTTCAAGAAAACAATTACGGAAATGGCGGAGCGGGATCTGACTACGTAAATGCAGATGCTCAAGATGGTGGAGGTACTAATAATGCCAACTTTGCCACACCGGCAGACGGTTCAAATCCGCGTATGCAAATGTACTTGTGGTCACCAACTGGTGGTTCCGATCTATTGACGATTAATTCTCCTTCGGGCTTGTCGGGTACATACGGAGCAGTTGAAGCAGGTTTTGGACCAGGCGTTCCATCGACACCGATTACCGCAGACTTAGCGTTACCTATCGATAGTGATCCAGATGTATACGATGCTTGCAGCGATCCCGTGACTCAAGGATTAATGAATGGAAAAATTGCCTTGATTATGCGTGGAACCTGTCCGTTTGTTGACAAAGTTCAGCGCGCTCAGGATGATGGAGCGATTGCAGCAATCATTATTAATAATGTTGGAACAGCACCTTTCGCAATGGGAGGAACGAGTTCTACGATCAACATTCCAAGTGTGATGATTTCCAATGCAGACGGTTTGGCCTTAATTACTGAAATCGAAAATGGAGGAACCATCAACGCGACCTTGGTGAACTCAGGAGTTTACGCATTCGACGGTGATTTCGATAATGGTATCATCGCACACGAATACGGTCACGGTATCTCTAACCGATTGACTGGTGGTGCAAACGACAGTGGTTGTTTGGGGAATGCCGAGCAAATGGGAGAAGGTTGGTCTGATTGGTTTGCCATTGTGATGACAATTGAACCAGGAGATCTTGGAACGGACGTTCGTGGAATGGGAACGTATGCAAGTGGTGATCCAATTACAGGGAATGGAATTCGTCCAGCTCCATACAGCACAGATCCAACCGTGAATAATTTCTCCTACGCAGCAACGAACAACAACAGTATTTCTCAACCACACGGAATTGGTTTCGTTTGGGCAACGATGTTGTGGGATATGACGTGGGCATTGATTGATGAATATGGATTTGATCCTGACTTGATTTCTGGTACGGGAGGAAATAACATCGCCATGGATCTTGTAACCAATGCCTTGAAATTGCAACCATGTAGTCCGGGCTTTGTAGATGGACGTGACGCCATTTTACAAGCAGATCAACTGCTCTACAACGGAGCTCACGAATGTTTGATCTGGAATGCATTTGCCAATCGTGGATTAGGATTCTCTGCAGATCAAGGAGATCCAGATAGTCGATCTGATCAAGTAGAAGCGTTTGATTTACCACCAGGTTTGGACCCTGTAACAACGGTAACAACATGCGGTAGCTACGTATGGCCTGTTGATGGACAAACCTATACAACAAGTGGGACATTTACCGCTCCACTTACAGGAAATGCTTGCTCAACTACAGCTACGCTAGATTTAACCATCACTCCAGCCATTACAAATACAAATGTCGTTCAAAACGGTTCTGTTCTTACAGCTTCTCAACCGAATTTGAATTACCAATGGATTGATTGCGAAACCAGTACTCCACTCGCTGGAGAAACGAATCAATCATTGATCCCAACCGCTTCAGGCAACTACGCCGTAATCTTATCCCTCGGAACATGTGCAGACACTTCAGAATGTAAAGCGGTAAGCGTTGTTGGACTTGATGAGCATGCATTCTCCAACAGTTTGGTTGTTTATCCAAATCCAACGGAAGGAAAATTATCCATTGAATTCAACGAAATGCAAACAGGGATTGAAACACGATTGCTGGATATGAGCGGACGAGTTGTTTTATTGAAGCGATTAGAAAGTGCTGAAAAAATAGAACTATCCTTCGAGGGACAATCGGGAATTTATTTCTTAGAAATTAAAAATGCAGAAGGACAAAAAACGATCGTAAAAGTCGACAAACTGTAATTCATTTCCTCAAGATATAGCAATGAACGCCTCTGGAAAATCTAGGGGCGTTTTTCTTTGGAGATGGCACCAAACGGTTATCGAACCGTGCATACGTAACCGAGAGAGAATAATCGGTAAAGGCTAACTATTTCTTTCGTAACATTCACCCAAGTGACAAGGTGAACCCGTGTTTTCTTTAAACTTTTATCGTTTTTCCCTTGATATTTCGATTTATTTTGTTTAACATATAAATAAGTTCATTAAACATTTTATTTATTAACTCGTCAGTACGTTCTCAAATCTCGACAAACTGATTCCGTTATTGAGCCTTCATTGGTATCACGTTTGCGGTTTCGATTTGGTTTAATGAACAACAAGAGAAAAATCTATTTGTCAACATTGAGTTCCGTCTATTTTACTTCGTAAGATATGCCCTACTGACATAAAACATAAAAAATGAGTATTACAGCATTTATAATTTTGGGCCTTGCCGTTTTTGCAGGCTATCTATTTTTCTTACTTCGAATGGTTTGGAAGCAGCACCGAATTCAAAAGAAAAATCCGAATCAAAACCCAAAACCCAAACCCTATTTCCGCATAGAGCGATCCGAAGAAAAACGTCAGGCTTCATAGAAACGCTTTATGAAAAAATACATTATCAATCATCACTTTAAAGTACTAGCACTGCTTTCTTTATTTATTTTTTGTTCAACCAATATGCATACAGAAACACCCATTGAAAAACCTTCGTCAACTATGATTTTTAACTTCAATCCCGACGTGGATGCCAGCAATTGGTTTATCCTGAATGATGGTGTGATGGGAGGTGAATCGGCTGCTTCTGTTCGTGTGAATGAAGAGGGAAATGGTGTTTTCGAAGGGAACGTTTCTACTGCGAACAATGGTGGCTTCGCTTCCGTACGATATCGACCTGAATCGTTAGAAATGACAGGGAAAAATACCGTTTCTTTTCGTATCAAGGGTGATGGAAAACCCTACCAATTTAGAGTAAAGAAAAAGGTTTCTGACAAGGAATCGTTCATTACGACTTTCCAAACATCGGGAGAATGGGAAACGATATCCATTCCACTAAACGAACTTTATCCGAGTTATAGAGGACGAAAATTGGATCAACCCAATTATGACGCCACCGAGCTGAGTGAAATTTGCTTTCTGATCGCCAACGAACGCAACGAAACCTTTAAGCTATTGATTGATCACATCTCAATCGAATCCTAAGTTGATTCAAACTTGAAATCGTGCATCAGCCTAGAAGAAACGATATACTTACATCCTTTTTTCTACAGACATTTAGATCAGAAAATCTATTTTAAACGAATGGAGTTGTTTTACCCAAAAACGCTCCATTTTTGTTTTGCACGAAAAATTGACCTTGGGCGATTTCACACAATAACAAAACTTGTACCCAATCGCTTCCCCCTAAAAACAGGAAATAACGTATCTTCGAACCCGAATACGAAGCGAAGGAAATGGAAAATACACAAATGATCAATTACATCAAGGACGTACTCAACAATATGCCAGCGGATTGGCTTAAATTGACAACTCATCGACTGGACATCTACAACGAAAGTTTAGCCAAAACAGAGTTTTTGGATCAGTTTGAGGCATTGTACAATGCAAATAATGCAGAAGAAGCTGCACTTAAAGCACTGCCAACCGCTTTCGACTACATCCGATTGGGACATCCCCTTTCGTGTGTACTGGAATGGATTATTGCCCGCGAAAACAAGTTGGATACGGACAGTGTGATCACTTTTTCATCGAAAATAACACCGATTCTTGCCGTATTGAGAAAGAATCTTTTTGCAGGAAAGAATACGCGCATCGTTTACCAAAACGAATTGCCAGCGTGTTTCGATGCTGAAGCCATTCAATCTGTTTACGGATATCAATTTGAGTTGAAGAAAATCAATGCGCTCAGTGAAATCGATGGATTTGACGGAAGTACCTTACTCATCTCTGAGCAGAATGATTTGAGTAATATCCACTATGCAGATCAATTGCCTGAGAATGTCGATTTCCTCGTGACAATCACCAAACATTTGGGCAGTATCATTTTGGCAAATGGTGAAGTGAATAAAACATACGTTTCGGAAATTCAACACGTACGACGCAGAGAAACGATCTCCATGACGCCATCCAACTGTTTAGTCATGTTGAACAAATATGCTGGAATTGAAGCAAATGAAGAGGCCGATGAAAATCGCGCATCAAACAAAGCAACGGTTTCCAAGCTTATCAACGAAATCACCAATACACAAAGTAAGGTTGCCGTTGGTTCGAGTGGACTTTCTATTCAATATGCCATTGCGATGGGATTGATTGATAACGCTCTTCAGCATTACCCTGGAAAGGAAATCAAATTTGTGGTACCACCGAACTGTTACGGAGGAACGAACGATCAAGCACGTAGAGTAGCAGCTTGTCTCGATAATGTAGAGGTAGTTGATTTACCTGTAGATAGTGGAAACGACATGGTGCAGAGCATCAACCGTGTGCTCGATGGCATTGCTCAGCAAGATGCTGTTCCGTTAATCATTGTCGAAATTCCAACCAATCCACGTGTGGAAGTGCCAGATCTTCAGCAATTGAGAGAAACCTTGGTGAAAGAACGAAAAACAGCCAATGGCGAAACAGCGATTGATCCTGTATTCATTTTGGATCAAACGTTTTGTCCAAATGTTCACTTCTTAGGAGAAAATGACATCCTCTCTCCTATTCGCGCCATTTCATACGCAAGTGGATCGAAATTCCCAAGCGGTGGTTTGTGTACTTCTGGTTACTGCGTAGCCAATGGTCGCGCTGCTTCCTTGATGAATGACATTGAAAAACACTTACTTCTTTGCGACAACGAAGCAACGGATCAACAGTATGAGATTCTTGCCAAACAATTGCCCTCAATGAATCAACGTATTGCAGACGCGTACGTGAACACGCGCTCATTCGTCAGCTTTATCGAAGAAACCCTACCTGAAGCAAAAATCAATTTCGTTTCGGAAGAATTGGCAGCTGAAGGATTTACTCCTTCTGTATTCTCATTGGATCTCCCAACAAAAGGAAATACCGATGAAGAGCGCGAAGCATACAAGCGTGAAAAGAATCTTCAGTTAATCAATATGATGATTCAAGAAATTCCGAATGAAAGCAAGTTTTGCGTGAGTTACGGTCAGTTGAAAGGATGCTACTGGACGATTCCTGCAACCTCTACCCAAGGAACAACGAAAGAAGGAGACAAAGATTATATCGTACGCGTTTCACTTTCTGGAAACATGGATTTAGACCATCACAAAAAGGTGTTTTCTGCATTCGTGAATGAATTGAAGTAATTCATCCCTCTGGGAAGCGCGAAACTCACTGGTTTCATCCTGTTTTTCGCGTTTCTCGTAGATTTGTGTTACTCAAAAATGGACAGAGCAGATTTATTTCGATAATTTCGTTCTCGACAAACTAAACTCGAAACAATTCGACAGCTATGGCATCAGGATTTTTTGCACTTCTCGACGATATCGCAACACTCATGGACGATGTGGCGGCATTAACGAAATCGACTACGGAAAAAACTGCAGGAATTCTTGCCGATGATTTGGCCGTGAATGCGGAAAAAGCCTCAGGATTTGTTTCTTCCCGTGAGCTTCCCGTTCTTTGGAAAATTGCAAAAGGATCTTTCCTAAATAAAGCGATTATTCTGCCTATTGCCTTTCTTCTTAGTGCTTTTCTTCCCGTTGCCATCATTCCCATCCTTATTGCTGGAGGAACCTATTTGGCGTACGAAGGAGCCGAAAAAATCTATGCGTTTCTCTTCCATCGCAAGGAAAAAGAAGAGGTGACAGAATTGGTTGAGCTATCAAAGGAAGAAGTCCTAGAACGAGAAAGTAAAAAAGTAAAATCTGCGATTCTTGTTGATTTCATTTTATCTATCGAAATTGTGATCCTTTCGCTTGGAATCGTTTTGGAAGAAACGATCGTAATGCAAATCTTTGTTGTGACGATTGTCGCTATTCTTGCCACAATTGGCGTGTACGGTATTGTTGCCTTAATTGTTCGTATGGATGATATAGGATACCGTTTCATGGCTCGAAACAAAGACCCAAAGAGTTTCACTCATCGCTTTGGAAATGCTCTCGTGAAGACTTTACCTTGGATTGTTCGCGGACTTGCTATTTTAGGAACCTTCGCCATGATTTTGGTAGCAGGTGGAATCTTCGTTCACAACATTCACTACATCCACGAATTGGTACATGCTCTCCCAGCGCTCCTTGGAGAATTTGCTGTTGGATTGATTGTTGGAATTGTTGTTCTTGCAGTGGTTTTACCCGTGAAAA
This sequence comes from Flavobacteriales bacterium, assembly GCA_013373595.1. Taxonomy (GTDB): domain Bacteria; phylum Bacteroidota; class Bacteroidia; order Flavobacteriales_D; family Crocinitomicaceae; genus UBA4466. The sequence goes on from JABXHO010000084.1 coordinate 61,325, forward strand.
AATTGTTCGGGAAAGGACAGTAAGCATGCGCTTTCCGATGTGCCATTTATCGCATTGCAAAATCCCATAGTATCTTTGGTAGAGTTGCTATTCACACTCACTATCAACGAGATAAAAATTAAACAAAACCTACTCAATTCTCTCATTCTCACATTTTTCCGTTATATTAGGTCACTCACCTAACCAGAACACTTGTACTTAATGTATTATTGGTGAGCATTTCTACAATGCTGTATTCTACACACTAGCGTGGTTCATCAAGCACTCGCTAAGCGTGGTTATTGAACCATATTATTAACCTTAATACATAATAGTATGGCCAAAAAAACAATCAAAAAAAGCACTGTAAGCGCCAAAAGCACGACTGGAAAGAAAAAGGTCACCGCCAAAGGAAAAACGGCATCCAGTAAAAAGGCAACAAAACCCAAAAGCACAGCCTCTGCAAAGAAGGTTGCTGTGAAGAAAGCCACCACAAAAACATCAAAGGTGAGGAAGTCGGTCGTATCGAAAAAAGATCTACGTGGTGCGAAAAAAGTAAACCTCAAAGACCTAAAGAAGGTTCAGTTCGAAGAACAATTTCACAAATGTACGCCACCACCTGAAGTAAAAGAAGATCTAAAAATTCAGTCAATCAAGAATCCTATTGACCGATCGAAAATCAGAAAATTCCTCACAAAGCTTCCTCCCATTCGAGAAAAATCCCAGCCTCGAAGAGGTTTTGTTTTGAAAGATGCTTTGCGTGCTCCGCAATGGAATGCCGTGGCTCTTTTCTGCAATTTGCACACTTCCGTTCCAAGACCTTCCGACTATTCAACTGCCACTTCACAAGATGTATTGAATTGGATGGACGAAGGAGTGAATCCAAGTAATCCGAACATCAAGGATTTTACCTATGATTATTGGAACAATTTGAGTCATGGCAACCTACGGTTTTCAATTGAAGTTGTAAGAGATGCGAGTAAAAATCCCGTTGTTCCTACAATTACACCAAGCAAGCTCGATGCCCACGCCTACCCAGAAATTGCCGAAGCGATTATTCGGAACAACCCTGAAGGCGTATGGGAAGCAGGAGGAAGCATTATGATGGATGGCAAGCGATTCATTCCATGTGTATTTGTCGTTCATAAATACTATTCAGGTGCATGGGCATGGTACAGCTGGGGATTAGAATTCACTTCTGGAGGTCACACATACTACGTCAACGATTTCACTCATATTCCTTTCGACCTAACACAAATGTCCTTACCTGGCGGATATAATCCACGGAATTGGGCGCACCCGTTGTTCCACGAATTCGCACATACCTTTATTGAAGGTCCCGATTTATACGGACCTGGTGGATGTACTGGGTATTGGGACATTTTGGGCGATTATTTAGCTCCGGGATTGATGGCGGAAAGTTGCTCTCTATTCAAAGAACGCCTAGGCTGGATCAACTTCAAAGAAGTTATCAGTGGTCCAAATCTCCGTCCTCGAACAATCAGTTTACGACCATATACGACCACAGGTGATGCCTTTAAGGTGATTCCCGACCCTGTCAATAATCCGTACGAATATTTCTTATTGGAATACCGAAAAAGTACAGGATCGCAGCCTCACATTCCCGATGGTGGATTGGTAGGTGAAGGACTTCTCATCATACACATCAATGAGCGATTAGGCCAAAGAGGAAAACCGTGGATATTGCGTGAAGCACCATTTTTCGATCCTGAATACGCTGACTTCTCCGATTTTGGCGAAGCGATGTGGCACGGTATTGCACAGCAAGATCAATTTAAGGTGCTCTATCCCACTCCAACCAATAACAGCTTTACTCCGAGCACACAACCCAACAGCCATTTCTACGGAAATCGACCCAGTGGACTGCAAATCACGAACATTCGCTTTACAGCAGCTGGTACGATAGCCTTTGAACTCTCCATCAACTGCGTTTCCAACATCGGGTGGACGGTTGACAACAAGGATCGTGGTGTTGCTGGAAGATTCTCGGGAAGTAGCTCCGCTGTCGGTGAAGAAATCTTCATGAGAAATGATAACTCCGCCGCACTCATTACGCAACGAGGCGGACAAGTATTTGTAAAGTCGAGACAAAACGGATGGATTGACGGATGGAACTTAGGATCTGATAACCGTGAAATTGTTGGCGATTTTGATGGCGACGGGCGCGATGAGATTTTCGTACGTTCACCTGAATGGGCTGGCATTTTCAA
>JABXHO010000091.1 GCA_013373595.1 Flavobacteriales bacterium
ATGTCATCTCGGTGATGTCCCAACGCGATTTTTGTCGCGCCAATTTCGTCCGCCAACGTGTATAAATTTCCTCTGCGTAAACGCGAACACAAGCTACACATCGTTTGTCCTTCCTGAAGCTTCGCTGTGACAATGCTATACGTGTCGCGCTCAATAATTCGATGCGGAACACCGAGTTCAGACAAGTAGTTGGGTAGAATTTCCTCTGGAAAACCGGGTTGCTTTTGATCGAGGTTTACCGCTACAATTTCAAATGAAATATCTGATTCCTTCTGATAATGCAACAAGATGTCGAGCATGGTATAGCTATCTTTTCCTCCAGAAAGACACACCATTACTTTATCACCATTTTCGATGAGCGAATAGCTCGTCCATGCTTTCCAAACATCGCGTCGAAGGTGTTTTTGTGCTCGTTTTGCCGCTGCATTCATTGTCATGGCTCAAAAGTAGCAAGTTCGGATTTAAATTCGCGTGTTTTTCGCTGGAAACAAAAAAGGCATTACTCGAAAGTAATGCCCTTGTGATGGTAAAATATAAACTTAGTATTTTGCGTTGATCGTTGCTTTAATCGCGTTGATATCAGAAACAGTCATCGACCAAAAGTTGGTGTTGAATTGAGCCATGAGTGCAGTGTGTTCTGCAACTGACATGCGGCGTGTTTCTGTTGGTGCGTAGCGCAAGTTCCATGCAAACGCATACGCTTCAGAAAGTACGTGCAAGAATTTTGCATTGTCTGTACCAAAGTTGGCAACTGCTTGATCCAAATAGCTCATCGCTTGGTACGCTGAAATTTCTTCCCACTCTGTACGAATCGCGGTAATCGCAGCGTCTCTGTCAGTTATCACATCTGCCGTAATTGCCGCTCTTCCACGAAGAAAGTGATCCATCATGTCTGCGTTGCAATTCAAAGTCGCGTCTTGAACATTACAGTATTTTCCCCAGAAATTAGACGGAATCGTCGTTGGGAAATCCGTGTCAACACCGAAGTACCCAAAGGCTTCATCCCAGTGGTGCTCCATCGCTGTGTAGTATTTTCCTGCTGAAGCATCAACAGCTGTAGAGTTATCGACATCCATTTTCGCTGAGCTAAAATAAACGTTCAATGCTTGATTCAAGAACACAGCTCCCATCAATCCTTTTTCGATCACCTGAACTTGCTCGATACCGTTTGCATCAAACAAGTAAGTTGATGTTCCAGAAGATAGTGTTCCTGCTTGACCGTCTGCAGCAGTGGAAGCATGATCAATACTTGCTGTTGCGATCTCGTCCATGAACGTCTCAAAAAGCGCTTGATCTGCTGTGAAACATTTGTCTTTGAGTTGCTTTGTTGAAGAGAAAGAAAAATTTCCATTCCCATCACCGTTTACATTCGCAAACATGTCCTTCAATACTTGAGCATCCAATGTGTTGCTGGTTCCTGATTTCATCAAGACAACCATTTCTGCTAGTTGATTCAAACGATCTGTTTGACCGCTATAACTTACCGTTGAATTCCCTGAGTCATCAGTGAAGGAATACGTTGAAGGAACGGTGTATTCAGGTCCAGTAGGCTCAATACATGATCCGTCATCTTTTTCGGCTTCAGCACTATAATTGGTCGCAGTTGGATCTGTACAACCTTTCTTTTTACAGCTAACGAATGCTACAGAAGAAACGGCTGCTATTAGAAGAAATGATTTTCTCATTTTAGGTGTTTTTGTTTTTTTTGACAAAGGAACGGCTCAAACTCATTTTTCACAATACCGTTTTTGTGGTATTTAGATTTGTTCTAAATAAAATGCTACAGTGCACTGACTTCAAAAATGGGATTTCCCTTTTCTCCTGTACTCGTGTAGAAGTCGATGAAGTGGAGTTTGTAGTAAAGCCCTTCGGTTGTTTTCACAATGAAATTTTTGTCCGAATGTGTTTCGTAAGTTCCTCCAACAAATGTTTTCCAATCATAGCCGATGATGTCGATATTCGGGGAAAAATCGTAGAGGTTGATGTCAGCATACACGATGGATTCAAAAGCTTTATCGAATACTTCCGCCACTTCCACACCATTTCGGTTCGATCGAACGCCTGTTACTTGATATGGAAATGTTGGTTCGAATAGGTGAGAGTACTGACCAAATACCAAATCCCACTCTTCTTTGGGCGGCTGTATGGATACAGTGGAGTTTGCATCAAATGAGAAAAAGACAAAGTTATATGTTCCATCTTTTTGAATGGTATGCGTTTCTTCTCCCGACCCATCCAGTTCTGCGTAATGAATTTGGTATTCGTTGGTATTCACTTGCTCGATCTCAAGTTTTCGAAATCCTTGATGTGTGCCATCGTGAGAATATCCTCTGTCGATTACGTAAACACTACTTGAGCTTAGCCAATCACCGATAGCAGTTGAATCCAAATTGCCAGATGAAACATCGTATTTCCAAAATGATCCTACGGTATCGGTAATTGCGGTAAAGTTTCCGCAGTTTGCATTGGAAGCGGCCATCGATTTCGCGGAATTTAAGATGATTCGAAATCCAGAGGGGGCACATTCAAAGCCTAAATCCCACGCAATTTTTTCGTGCTCTTGCACAAAAGTGTTGGTTTCTAGATCGTAGTACGCTTGATAGCGGTAGTCGGATCCAAGATTAATCGAGTTGGTGGTGTTCGATCCTGCCTCATGTTTGGGAACAGGAATTTCATCTTTCATACAGCTTGAAATGATGAGCGCTGTCAAAAGGAGATAGGCAAATTTCATGGTTTCTTGTTTTTAATTTTTTTAGATAGTTGCAATTTCAGCGAAGCGAAGTAGGATCTTCCTGTTCCAACGGAAATACTGTTACTTGTTGCGGAATGTGCTACTCCAGAACTCGCTGCACTGACAATTTGTGTCACATTCAATAGATTTTTACTCCCTACGGTGAGCTTCAAACGATCTTTCCAGATTCGCTGGGAAAAAGTAAGATCCAAAAGATGATAATCCTCGGTAATGACTTGTTCGACTTCATCATTCTCATTGATCGAAAAACTGGGCAACTCGCCTTGGTACTTGTAGAAGAAAGAGACGGATGTTCCTTTCTTTTTGATTGTGTAAATCGCAGAACTTTGAACTTCAGGATAATAAATAAAAGTATTGATCAGGTTGTTTGAAACAAGGTCGCTTGCTCGACCAATGAATGCTCCTCCTACGTTAAAAGTTAGGTTTTTGCGTTGAATTTTTGTGCTGATGCGAACACCATTTGACTTAAACGCGCCAATATTCACATAGGTAAATTCGGTGCCACTCACGGCTGCCAAACTGATTCGATTGTTGATGGAATTGTAAAAACCTCCAATTTCGGTTTGGATGGAAGTCGCGTTCTTTGTCCAATCGTGATGGAAAGAGGCTAAGAGATTGTGTGAATTCTCGGCACTTAGCGAGTCACTACCGACAATGTTATGATTGATGTCAACAAACTCAAAGTAGAGTTCTTTGATTCCAGGTGCTCGAAAACCGCGCGCGTAGGAGGTTCTGAAGTTCCAATTTTTGGCGAATTCCCACTTGAGGTTGAGCGATGGAAGGACAGGTGTTTTGTACGTTGTGTTGTATGCGTATCGCAATCCGGGACGAATTACCAAGGATTCAATCGGGCGATATTGAGCGGAAGTAAATAGGGCGAAATCTCCTTGTTCTTGTCTACCTTTTAAAATCCGTTTTCCTTCCGCACTTTCGATTAAAACATCGTATCCGACCTCAAAGTTAATCTTGGCCGAGTCCATGGAGCGAGCGTAGCTTCCTCGGAAAATCCATTGATCAAAAACGGAAGTATCGTGATCGGTTGAGTTGGCTGTGATCGACTGGTCGAGTGTTGTAAGATCTACGAAATAGGTATTTTTGATTCTGTCGTAACGATTGTACGCAAAGGTGTGCTTGGTAATGGCTGCTTTTCCAACTTTTTTCTTGATGTTAAGCGAATTATCAATTCGGCGTGTGTTGTAGGTGTCATCGAATGCTGTTTCCTGATAGGGCGGACGTGGATATCCTCTGTTGAGAATGAACTCATTGAAGAATTGCGCTTTGTAGCGAATCATCCATCCAGCCTTGTTTCGTTGGAGGTACAATCCACCAAAAAGCTGTTCTTTGGGTTTCCATGACATAAAACGATTCGAATCAGCGATGGGAATGGGATTTTTGAATGGTTGATGAGAAGTATGCCATCCATCAAAAAAGTTACGTCCTCCTGAAATGCCAGCTCCCCAATGTTTTCCTCCGAAGTCGAGGTTTCCTGTCACATTGAAATGTCCAGTGCTTTCGTAATACTTCATTGCCGAACCACTCAGTTTATTATGGTTCGGTTTTTTCGAAATTAGATTGATGACGCCTGCGAGAGCATTCGTTCCATAGTTCACCGAAAGCGGACCTTCAACAATTTCAATGCGCTCAATTTCTTGTAAGTTGATTTGACTCAAGTCGATGTTTCCGTCCAATCTTCCTACAACGGGAACGCCATCAATTAGAATTTTCACGTTTTCGCCCGAAATTCCTTGCAAGGTCATGCTGCTTCCTAGGATATTGTCTTGTGCCAATCGAACTCCCAACTCATTGGTGAGTACATCTTTTAAGTTCACAGCTCCCATGGCGTCCATTTTTGTTCGGTCGATTACCTTCACGCGGTGGACCGATTTTTCGGTGGTACTGGTTCCATATTGTGCTGTCACAATAACTTCTTCTTGATCCAACGCGTCGGATTCCATGATAAAATCCATTTCTGACTGAATGAAAACCAAGGTGTCCATTGTTTTAAAGCCAGACATTTTAGCAACAAGTTGCACTTGCTCCTTGTGAAGCGAATGTTCCCAACTCAACTTCCCGAAATCATCACTGATTCCTCTGAATAAAATACCTTCGTCCAGAGATAAGACCGTCAGCTTAATGCCTACAATGGATTCATTCGACTCATCGAAAAATTGAAATTCCGTTTGAGCCTTTCCGAATATCGGAAGAACACTTAAGAAAAAGGCAATGAAGAGATGTTTCATTTGAAGTGGACTTTTTTAAATCAAAAATTCACGGAGTGTTTTACCCAATGAACTTCTGATGCACATTTTACTTTCAGAAAGAGTTCCCCGTTGTGCCTGCGGGGAACTCTTGATTAACAATCACTCAGAAACTACTACTGAACAATTAGCTTTTTTATAGTGACACCATTGGGTGTTGATAGTTGAATGAAGTACGTTCCAGCTTTGAATTCGCTTACGGAAATAGGGTAGGTTACAAAACCTGTTTCAGCAATTCGATTACTGAAAACAACCTTTCCTTCAATGTTGGTGATAGAAACATTGACATCGTTTGACGAACTATTAAAGATCAATGTAGCATGCTCTGTAGCTGGGTTTGGGTAAATGCCAAAAGAGGAGATATCGTCGATTTCATTGAGCGAAGCAGTAGATACTTTTTCTTTTGTGAATACTACTTTTCCCGTAGTACTGCCTTCAAATCGAGTGAAGATAATGTGCCAAACATCTCCAGCTTGATCTTGCACGAAGTAGGACAAGTCGGGTGCGATATCGTAATTGAAGGTCGTCATGTTGAAAGATTTCCAATCGTAACCAATCACGTTAATCACTGAATCAACACTAAAATCGTAGAAGTTGGCAGCGTTCGGATCAACTCCACTTGCTTCACGAATGTGCACACCGTTGTTGGACAGTACACCCGTTACACCGTAATTCATTCCGGGAGCAACTTCACTCACGTATTTTGTGAAAACGAGATCCCAAGAAGTGTTGTTCGGCTCTCTATCGAGAATTGCGTCATTCGTAATGGAATAATACACGAAGTTTTTATCGGTGTAATCTGCTTTGGTAATTGTTGCACTCACCTCATTCGCTCCGTTTAAGTCTGCATGTCTAAACGCATACACTCCTGAAATCAGGCTTTCAATCTGAACTTTTTTGTAATCGCCGTTGGATAGTTTTACTATGTGAATGGAATCTCCGAGAATTTGATGACTCACCATGTTGTACACGCCCCATCCAATGTCGAATTGATCGGAAGGATTAATGGATTGATCAAAAGCGCCAACCGACCACGTGGTTTCACTGTTGTGCATCGAATTCCAGTTCATTCCTGTTGTGTCTACGTTCGTCCAATCGGTTCCGTTCGGATACACATACACTTCAGTACCTATATGCTCATTTGTTCTGATAGATGATCCGAATCCACTTAAATCGAAAGCGAGGTCCCAGTTCGTGTTGTCAATGTTGAGTTGTTCGTCGTTTGCCAAACTGTAGTAGGATTCATTTGTGTAGCCCGAAAGCATTTCAATGGAATCTTCAACTTGTTGGGCGTTCACCGCCAAGGTTGATCCAACTGTTAGTATAAAAAGTATGCTTGTCTTCATCGTTTTTTTCTTGCAAATTTCAGGTTGTAGCGGAGTTTTGACAATACCCTGTTTCGGGTATTTAGAATGATTCTAAATAGTAAAAGTGCTGTTACTGTCTGTCTTTGAGTGGATTGAATTGGTGTTTGATGTCATTTTTTTGTACTTGCTCCAAGCGTAAATACCCTAAACACGGTAGTGAATGAGTGGAGAAATCACTTTTCATCAATAACAATCAATCTTGATTTGTCCATTCTCTTCAAAATAGTCTAAGCTTTTTGAGAGGTGTTTTTCACAAATTGATCGAAGGACATTGAGGAGGTCGTTGCGCATAGCAATAGAACCGCAAATCATGAGGACGGCTCCGTTTGACAGCGATTCTGCGATTGTATGTTGATCGTGTTCAATTAAATCCTGAACATAGTTGAAGTCGTTTGGTTTTTCTCTGGAAAGAGCGAATTGAAATGATGCGAGCTGCCCGATGGATTGGGCATGAGAAATTTCGTCATGGTATTTATTCAAATCTTCATACGTACGTCCTCCCCAGTACAAATCGAATCGTGTTTTATGGACATTTTCGTTGGCCATTCCGATAAAAGGTGCGATGCCCGTTCCATTCGCAATGCAAATGATTTTTGAGCGATTTTGAGGCAGATGAAATGGCTTGTTTTCTTGAATTTTGGCAAGAATGACATCTCCGCGTGTAAGCAAACTTAACCACTTGGAGCACGCTCCATACTCGTGGAGCTTTATCGACAAAAAGAGGTCTCCAGCTCGGTTCTTTCCAATGGAGTAGAGTCGCTCGAGATTATCTGTTTTGGGTTTGATAGCAAGTAAATCTCCAGACTGATAATTCGCGTCGGAACTGGTTAAAGTGAGTTGAAAACTGCTTTCCGGATCGGGATTATCTGCCGTGTTTCCTGTCACGAAAAACATGACGGTTTCTTCTTTAGTTGTTCTGGGCACGCTTTTGTCAAAAAGGATGGGAGAGAGGTTCATGGAGCGGGACCAGTTTTCTCCCCAAGCATTCAAGTCCACGGTCGATTGGTCATTGATTGTTACCAAAGGCAATTTCTGTTCTGATTTGGACTGGAGAATGATGTTCACATCTTTCGCGAATTGGCAAAACTGGCGGTAGTTTTTCGAACCGAATCCAACGATGGAATGCGTGAATTTTTGCGGTTGATGAATTGCTTTCAGTTTTTCGGGAAATAAATATGCATTCGATGGTGCCTGACCGTCACCGTAGGTAGAAGTAAAAATCAACAAGTGCTCCATGCGCTCGTACACTTGGTAATTGTTGAGCTCATCGATGTATACCTTGCAGTTTTGTGCGAGCAATTGATCGAAGACACTTCTGGCTCTTGCGGCGGTTTCACCTCCTTCGGAACCAACTAGGAGAATAATGGAACAGGCATCTTTCGAATAACAATTTTTACCGTTGGTTTTTCGTCTGCGTCGTTTCAATATGATTCGACGACCTGTAATCAAAAAGAAGAGAATACTCAAAGAAGCGATTCCTAAAATGATTGACCATACAGCACTTGTTCTTCCTGTATGCAAGTTGAACATGAGTGCTTGAAATTGACTGGAACTGCCGATTTGTTGTTCGCTGATGATGCCTCCGTTGAATTGGTTTATGATCAGTTCTCTATCAGATAGTCGAATGTGAAAATAGTCTTCAATATCGGGTGAAAAGGGAAATTGAACCCATTCTACTTCCGAAAGCTGCGTGGACTGAAACAGTTCGAATGTTTCTTTTTCGAATTGAGGAGTGTCCGTCATTGAATCGAAGTCGATTGCGTGTTTGATTTCTTTTTCCTCAGGGAAGAATTCAAAACGGGCAAGCGATAACATCGTCCCGGTGAAGGCGATAATGAGAAGGAGAGGAAGCGTCCAACGTCCAACAACAATGTGCGAATAGGTGTCGAAATTGTCTTTTTGGACTTTTGAGAAGAACTTTTTGAGTCCCAATTGGCGTTTTGCGACTAGGATGCATCCACTGAGAGTAATGAAAAACAACAAAAAGGCTGTTATACCAATAACAAGTCGGCCGAGTGTTCCGTAAAACAATGATCGATGAAGCGTTCGCGAAAAGGAAAAGAGTCCGCTTTCCGTATAGGCAGAAACGACCTCTTTTCCTGTAGTTGGATTTGCATGAAATGTTTGAAACTCTCCTTCGTCATCAATTACCGATACTTGCAACAACTGATTGTCATCGACCTTTATTTCGATTACTTCGAGATACGTTGATTCAAGTTTCGAGATAAGCGACCCAAGCGATCCATTGTCCGCATTTCCAATGTGACTTTCGTGCAGGCGATTTGAGACAGGCTCAAAGGATAAAATCACGCCAGTAACACTCGTCACAATTAGAAACAAAGAAGCCGTGAGAGCAAGGGCAAGATGGGCTTTTCTCCAGTAGGATCGAATCATATGACCAATTTATTGCGGTAGCAATCGAACGTAGCGGATAAATCCTTTTCCGTTGTATTTCTTTTGAAGGTTAGCTGTCGTCAAGTCAAATTCGATATCGGGCGAGTAGTAATTTTTTGCTTCTACTGCCGATTCGAAGCGTAGCTTATATCCTTTTCCGATTTTCGAAGCATCAATTTTGATCACACTCATTGCGCGTTCGCCACCAGAAATGGTGCTACCAGTTATCCCGTCCAAACTGGTTTTATTTCTACCGTAGAATTTCCACCAATCGGTTAATTCGTAGTACCACTCATTGTCTTTTCCGTGAACGTACAAGGTTTGGTCGTATTTACCTTGAGGATTGATCAGCGACACAACAATGTAGGCGCCTTCTCCGGTGTAATTATCCATCTGGATCAAACATTTGACCTTCTTTTCGCCTGTACTTGTAAAAGAAAAGAGGATGGTTAACGCGACCATTGCCGCGGTGAATTTCAATATCGATTTCATTGGAATTAGTTTAAAAGTTCTTGAATACGTTCTTTGTCTTCGAGCCAGTTGTTTTCGTTGGCCAAATCAAAAGCTGTTTCTTCAAAAGGTGTTTGGACTGTTGGGTCTGCGCCTGCCTTCAATAGTATTTCAATCAGTTCAAAATCTTTGGATTTCATCGCGGCGATATGAAGGGGAGTGAGCCCAACTTCGCTTAAGACATTGATTCCATTTTCATTATCTATGGCAAGACGTAACACCTTCGCATCTCCTCGTTTCGTTGCCAAATGAATGACGTTTTCTCCTTCTGCATTCGTGGTTGTTCCTTGCAATGCCTCTTTGGAGAGCAAGAAGGAAATGATTTCGGGTTTATTGTGTTCAAATGCATTGAAATACGGTGTTTGCCCGTTTGAGTCTGGCGTATTCATACTCAATCCTTCCTCAAAAAAGAAATGGAACACTTCGCGATCTTGACCGTTCGAAGCCAGAAAGTGCAGAGCATTTTGTCCTTCTGAATTGGTAGCATCCATTGAAAGTCCTTTACTTTTCAAGTAATTGAAGGTTTCAACGGTGTTTTTCTTGCCACGCATTCCCTGGCTGGCGAACAAAACGGCAGCGCTGTTATTCACATTGGGTAAAATTCCGGCATCCAACAAGTAGGTCATGATGTGCTCATTCCCTGATTTGGCAGCGTACACAAAAGCATTGTTGCCTTCATTGTCGGTGTCTTCCAAGTTCAGCCCTTTTGACGTGAAGTAATCGATCATGTCTGTTGATTCCAAATGAGGAAGAATGAGAAGCAATGGTGTGGCTCCATCCGAAGTGCGTTCCTTTTTCAAATTTGCTCCTTCGGAGATGCATAATTCATAAAGCTCCAAGTTGATTTGTCCCGTTAATGCCACAAAATTGACGAGGCTGTATCCGTGACTATCAAGTAAATCAGTACGCGCTCCTTTTTCAATCAAGGACTTCATCAGTTCTACGTTGTTCTTGTAGGCTGCCCAGAAAATGGGCGTTCTGCCATCATGAGCGCGCTTGTTGACGTCGTTTCCTTCTTGATGCAAAAGGAACCAAACAACTTCTTCGGAAGCATTTTCCAAAATGGCCCATGTGACGGCATCGAATTTATGCTCGTTGAATGCCGCAGGATCGTTTCCCGCTTTGAAATCAGATTGTACTTGCGCGAGCGAAGGTTGTTTTTTCCAATAAGCGCGATCTAAAAAGACATTGTCTGATTGTGCGAACAGGTAGGTTCCGAAGCTTAGCGCAAAAAGTAAAAGGTATGTCTTCATGAGTGAATTACTTTACAAAGGATTTGATCGTTTTTTTGATCTTTTTAGGTGAGCTATCGTTCACATCCATTCCAAAAAGTGCCTCGTAGAGGTGTTTCCCATCCACTTTTGTTGCCAATTCGAGGTTTTTTCCACTTCCGTACACTTCGTCCCAAGCGACACGAGCATCCGCCCAAAACGCTTTGTTGTCAGTCCACCATTGTTGAGCGATTTTACATTTTGAGTCGTCCACTTTCACGTAGGTGTTGTATCCTTTTTCTTGCGCGATGAGAACATCTTCTTTTCCTGCTTCGCGAAGAATTTTGTCATTGTCCTGATCGTGAATCCATCCATCTTTGGTGATTTCATGTCGGTTTCGACGCAAGGTCAAATTGTAGTCGCTTCGCTGTGTGTATTCGCGTCTTGGAAGCGGAGCAGTGGTGGTATTGTCCCAAAAACTTCTTCCGTCAACGTGTACCCAAGAAGAAGATCCTTCGTAACGTGGGCTGTCATCTACTTGGTAGACTTTTTGCGTCCACTGTCCTTTCACGTCGCTGGCATTTTTTTGCTCGAATGTCCATTGGTTGTCTGCATTGAACATGTAGAAGTCAGTGTTTTCGTAGAGCCAATCTTGGCGCCAGTGCTTAATAACCATTTGGTTGGTGTCCTGACCTACAATCAGCAAGTGTTGAATGACGATTTTATCATCCGAATCTTCTACGAGTTTAGCCCACTCAAGTGCCTTTGCATGCTTAATGCGTGAAGGAGTGTACGTTGAGTCGTCCGAGTAAGCGAACGTTTCTGCGAAGTTGAATCCAACTTCATAGCAACCACACATGTTTTTGATCGCTTGGCGGTCTTGTTCCAATTTATTTTCTTGTGCGAATGCTGCGCTTGAAACTCCCATTGCAAGGAGTAAATACGTTAATCTATGGTTCATTTTTTTGTGATTATGACATTTTTCACAAACGTAATGGACGCAATTTGATCTAGCTTAATTTTATTTAGACTAATTTTAAATAAGAGCTAAAAATACCTTGTTTGTGGTAGTATTCGACGGTTCTTTTTGCTCAGAATTGAACAAATCAGACATGGAATACCTGTTTTTTGGTATTGTAACTCGGACTCGCTTCGGATAGTTTTGACGTTTTAAACCGGAAATAGTAAAATGTCTAAACAGCGTACTTGGCTAAAACGAATAGGTTGGCTCGGCTTTCTTTTCTTCTTGGTGAAGGGTTTGTTTTGGCTATTCTTGATTTGGATGGGGATTTCCTAAACACAAAAGCCTCCAACCAAACGGTTAGAGGCTCCTATTCAGATATATTCCCGATTAATACCTGAACAGTGGAGAGGTCTACTAGGTCTCTCTTATCAGTTGAAGGATTATTCCCCTTCCAGCAAGTATTGGAAAATCAATGGAGCAACAATTGTTGCATCCGATTCGATGATAAATTTCGGTGTGTCGATATCCAGTTTTCCCCAAGTGATTTTTTCGTTGGGAATGGCACCAGAGTACGATCCGTAGCTCGTTGTTGAGTCCGAAATTTGACAGAAATAGCTCCAAAATGGAGTGTCAGTTCGTTCCATATCTTGATACAACATTGGTACTACACAAATGGGGAAATCTCCTGCAATTCCACCTCCAATTTGGAAGAATCCGATACCATCTGTTCCAGCCGTTTCGGTGTAATAATCAGCGAGCCACATCATGTATTCAATTCCTGATTTCATGGTGCTTGCTTTCAGTTCACCTTTCAAGCAGTACGAAGCGAAAATGTTCCCCATTGTTGAATCTTCCCATCCAGGAACCACAATTGGAATGTTTTTCTCTGCTGCAGCGAGCATCCATGAGTTTTTTGGATCGATTTCGTAGTATTGTTCGAGTACACCCGACAATAACATTTGGTACATGTACTCGTGTGGGAAGTAGCGTTCTCCTTTGTCTTCAGCGCTTTTCCAAATATCGAAAATGTGCTTTTGCAAACGACGAAATGCTTCTTCTTCTGGAATGCATGTGTCTGTAACACGGTTCAATCCTCTTTCCAATAAATCCCACTCTTCTTTTGGTGTTAAATCGCGGTAGTTTGGCACGCGCTCGTAGCTGTTGTGTGCAACAAGATTCATGATATCTTCTTCCAAGTTGGCTCCCGTACACGAAATGACATGCACTTTATCTTGACGAATCATTTCAGCGAGTGAAATTCCTAACTCTGCTGTACTCATCGCTCCAGCAAGAGAAATGAGCATTTTCTTTCCGTCTTTTAAGTGTTTTTCGTACCCTTCCGCAGCATCTACCAAAGAGGCAGCATTGAAGTGTTTGTAGTGGTTTTTGATGAAGTTTCTAATTGGTTGTTCCATTTTATTTGATAAAAATATGTGCGACCTCAAATAAGATCAGTAAAATAATAATCCATTCCAGCATTGAGCTGTGTTTGTGCTGAAGGATTTCGGTGTAAAAATCATGGTTTTCGCGAATGACGTTCAAGCTCATTTGAATGCCACGATAGCGGTTTTCAAAGTCCAATTCGGCGGAGAGTTTCGTGTCTAATTCAGACAATCGAACATCTGTCCATGCCAGCGGTGGAGCTTCAAAAATATACAAGTTCTCGGCAATTTTGTTGCGTAAATTCATGGTTCGTCCGATGTACTTGGCCACTTGCTTGCGCGAGAGCTTCACTTTGCCTGTTTGTTCAAGATGAATGGAGAACTGTCGTGTTTCTTCGAGTAGATCATCCGTAATGGATTGGTACCGATGTAAAGCCGAAGACTGTGCGAGATTCAAAGCAATGATGTGCATGAGCTCGGGATCTGCATTCGGAATGGTAATCGTATCAAAATCTACATGAAGTTCACTTTGTTCGTTGATCGTGATGGTGTTTTCTTGTATATCCACGCTTTTGTTTTCCTTCGACAAGTCGTTTATGACTGAGGTAACAATTGCTTTGGGAATGTTGATAAACACCACACTTCCAAAATCTTTCACATACACGTAGGCCGTATTTCCCAGTTTGTAGAGCAAGAAAGTAGAATCTTCCTTAATTGGAGTTTCCTGAAAAATCTCTCTCGCTTTATCAAGATGAAATCGATCCTCAAAGTGATAGGTTGCTACTTTTAAATCCAATTGTCTTGAAATTTATACGAAAGCATTTTGTAGTACAGTTTTGCTGCGTTGAAAGGAGACACCCGATCGTTTTCCGAAGGGCACAATTCAACAATATCAAATCCAACTACGTTCTTTGTTTCGAAGATATTTCGCAAAAACGCAAGTGTTTCATACCAATACAGTCCTCCTGGTTCTGGCGTTCCTGTTCCTGGGAAAATGGCAGGATCGAATCCATCCAAATCAATGGTGATGTACACGTTCTCTGTCAACAAGTCCAAGGCTTTGTCTTGCCAAAAATCATCTTCAGCCATTTGATGAGCGAAGAAAACATTGTCTGTGTTCATGAACTTCTTTTCGGAAATATCCATGCTTCGAATGCCTACTTGCACCAAGTTCGTTGTTTTGCTTGCTTCGTGCATGGCACAAGCGTGATTGTAGGGCGTACCATCGTACTCGTTGCGCAAATCAGCGTGTGCATCAATCTGCAAAACCGTCAAATTTTGGAAGGTTTCGCTAAACGCACGAATAGATCCAATCGAAACAGAGTGCTCCCCTCCGAAAAGCGTTACAAATTTATTTTTGAGGATCAACTCTTTAACTTCATCGTGCACCTTTACAACCATGTCGTCTGGCGACTCGAAATCTTGCGGCATTTCATTGAGGAAAACTCCTTCTTTGTATACCTCAGAATCCGTTTCAATGTCGTAGAGCTCCATGTTTTCAGATGCTTCTAAAAATGCTTCAGGTCCTTTGTCGGCACCTTTTCCCCATGTACTTGTTCCGTCGTATGGGACTGTAATTAGCGCAGTTTTACTTCTCTCCAAAGTGGAAAATTCCTTTGGGATTCCTGCGTATGTTCTGTTGTTATTCATAGCCTAATAAATTCATAAATGAGTTTGCTGTTTGTTGTTCTGCGAATACGCTTTGTGTTAATTCTCCGTTTTCGTCGCGGTTGAGAACAATGTATTTGGGTTGCGGAATTAAGCAGTGTTGCAGTCCTCCAAAACCTCCAATACTATCTTGGTAAGCTCCTGTGTTGAAGAAGCCAATGTATAATGGTTTGTACTTTACAAATGATGGTAAATAAATCGCGTTGACGTGTTGTTCACTGTTGTAGTAATCATCGCTGTCGCACGTTAATCCTCCGAGTAAAACACGCTCATAAGGTTTGTCCCAATGTGTGATGGGTAACATGATAAAGCGTTTGTTAATTGCCCATGAATCTGGAAGTGTTGTTATAAACGATGAGTTGATCATGTTCCATTTTTCACGGTCGTTTTGTTGTTTCTGGTAAAGTACTTCATAGAACATTGCTCCGGATTCACCTACGGTGAAGGAACCAAACTCTGTGAAAATATTTGGCACAGATACGCCCGCCTCTTCGCAAACAGTTTTGATTTGCTGGATGATTTCAGACACTATGTATTGGTAATCGAATTCGTATCCAAGTGAATTCTTGATTGGGAATCCACCGCCAATGTTTAAACTGTCTACACTCGGACAAATCTTCTTCAATCGTACGTAAACATTCAAACATTTGCGCAATTCGTTCCAGTAGTACGCATTGTCACGAATCCCTGTGTTGATGAAGAAGTGAAGCATTTTCAATTCAACATTCGGAAGAGATTCGATCTCCTTTTGGTAAAAAGGAAGGATGTTTTTGTAGCCAATTCCAAGTCGACTTGTGTAGAATTCGAACTTTGGCTCTTCCTCCGATGCGATGCGAATACCAATTTGATACTTTCCTTCAATTCGTTCTGACAGAAGGTGAATTTCCTCGTAATTATCGATAATTGGTATGCATTTTTTGTGTCCAGAGTTGATCAAGCGAGCAATATTCTCAATGTATTGATCGCGTTTGAAACCGTTACACAACACGAAGGTATCGTCGTTAATTTCTCCACTTTTTTTCAAACTCTCCACCAAGTTGATGTCGAATGCCGATGATGTTTCGATATGGATATCGTTTTTTAAGGCTTCCTTCACTACGTGATTAAAGTGAGAGCTTTTGGTGCAGTAACAATAATTGTATTTCCCTTCGTAATCGTGTTCTTCCATCGCCAGTTTAAACCACTCTTTTGCGCGTTGGATGTTTTCTGAAATTTTAGGCAAATAGCTAATCTTCAAAGGAGTTCCGTGCTCCTTTACAATGGCTTCTAAATCAATGTCGTGCCAAAGCAATGCATGATTTTCGGTTAAACGGAACTCCTCTTGAGGAAAATCAAATGTTTGATCGATGAGATCGATGTATCTGTTTTTCATTTTTGTTTGTTATTCAAATGAGTCGTCTTCGACTGTTAAGTTTTCTTCTGAGATAATTTTTCCTCCTTTGTCTACCTTGATGAGGTAGTCACTTTCGGTTGTTGGGTTGTACATGTACACTTTGTACAATGTTGTTTTTGAATTGATGACGCGCATCGCTTCTGAGATTTCGTAACCTTTGTAGCGTGTTGTCAATTCGCGCATAATGCTTTCGTCCATG
Source organism: Flavobacteriales bacterium (assembly GCA_013373595.1). Classification (GTDB taxonomy): domain Bacteria; phylum Bacteroidota; class Bacteroidia; order Flavobacteriales_D; family Crocinitomicaceae; genus UBA4466. The sequence goes on from JABXHO010000091.1 coordinate 16,099, forward strand.
TCACTTTCATCGATAGAAAATTCGGAGCGAAGCCATACACCTTTAGGTGAGAAAAAGGCACTTCCGTAGTTTCCGTTTTCTTCGAAGTAGCAGATCAATTCTGTTTCATTGTCGTACCACTCTTCAACTTGCGCCGTTGGGTGCTTTGCTGTTAGCGCTGAATTGGCAGCCGCTGGAGGTTTAAAATCTTGTGCAAACAGACTTCCAGCGAGAAGTAAGGTTGCAATTGTTAAGGTTACTTTTTTCATTTTTGATCATTTTTGGGTTGTTATTCAGGCTCCGCGCGAAAGCGAGTTTTTGTATCGCTTCGGCATGAGCAGTAGTGGCTTCACATACAGCTGGTTGTTCACATTGCTTTCAATGTTTTCAAACAGCGCGTTTTGATCGGTTTTAAAATCAAATACGATGAAGGCATTTTCTTCTTTTTTCAATTCTTCCATCAAGCTGCTCAATCCCGATTGGAGATTTGGAATCAACTTAAAGGTGTGCTCTAATCCTCCGAGGTATTTATCGAGCATCCACTTTTCAATGCTATGATCGTCGGGTGTTTTCTCGAAGCAATAGAGCGTAATTTCTGCTTCCGACAGTTGGGCAATTCCTCGAATTAGTTGTGTTGATTCTGATTCGATGTTATTGGAAAAGTCGGTGACGTAGTACAATTTTTTCGTCGCTTCGTACTGGTGGTTTTCAGGCACCAATACAATTGGATAAGGCAAATCCATCACGGCATGTTGATTTCTGTAAGAAAGCCCATCTTTCCATTTTTTGAAGTTGGAAAATCCTACAACGATCAAGTCCACCTTTTCCTGTTGTGCCACTTTTTGAATGTCTTCCACAGGGTTGCCGTACAGGGCTTTTATGTCAATTTCACTTTCTCCAAATTTCTGAATCAACCGCTTTCGTTCCCGTTTCAATTTCTCCAGTGGTATTTCGTCGTGCTCTGGTGTGTAATTGTTGATGGAATCGTAAAATCCAGATCTATACGCGAAGGGAAAACTGTTCAGCAACAAATAACTGGCGCCGTTTCCGAAGAAAGACAGGGCAAAATCGGCTGCAACTTGCGACGATTTCGTCATGTTAGATGGAACTAATATTTTCATATTCCTTGAGTTGAGGTGGATTATGCTGAGAGTGCAATTTCTTTCATATACAGCTCTTGAACCTTCTGTTTAGCACGCATCAAACGCATTTTGATCGCACTCGTTCCAGAACCGTATTTTTCCTGCAACTCTTCAATGCTTTTTCGGTAGGAGTATTTCTCAATCAGGAGTTCCTTTTCCTTTTCAGCGATGGAATTCAAGATTTTTTCGAGGATTTCACTCATGTTATTTTGTGGCAATACATCATATTCTTCACGAATGAATTCAGCTTCCAATACCGAGGCATTAATCGGGTGCGTTTTCTTTAATTTCTTGCAATAAGAAATGGTGTAATTCGTTGCAATGGCATACAACCAAGTAGAGTACGACGCATCTTGTTTAAACGTGTCGATTTTCTCGAAAGAGATGAGCAAAGCATCATTCGCACAGTCGTAGGCATCCGATTCACATTTCGTGATGGATAGGCAGCGGTTGTACACTTTCTCAAAATACCTTGTGTGAAGTTGCCCCATCGCATTTTGATTTTGCGACTTGAGTTCGTTCACTAATTGCTGATCACTTTTCATGGTTGAGTCATTAAAAAATCACTCGACAAAGGTGAATCAGAATCGGGGCTGATTTGTACGCGTAATGCAGAAATTGAATGCGTCGATTTCGGATATTTTTCTACGAGTTTTTCGTAGAAAAAAATGAACGTTTTGCATCGACTAAAGAAGGGGAGAGGGAGTGCTAGTCCACGTAGCCATTTTGAATGGCAAATTTCACGAGTCCAGCCGTGTTTTTAAGCTGAAGTTTCTCGAGTAAATTTCTTCGGTGTGTATCGACTGTTCGGGAACTGATGTAGAGTGTTTCGGCAATTTCCTGATTGGAGTATTCTTCCGCGATCAGTTTGAGAACTTCTACTTCGCGAGGCGTCAATTTGATATGAGAAACCTTTTTATCGGCTTGGTTCAAACTTTTGAGTAGACTAACGCTCACATCACTACTGAGAAAGGTCGCTCCGTCGCATACCGTTTTGATGGCAGAAATCATTTCATTTCGACCGGCAGACTTGAGGATATAGCCGTTGGCACCGCTATCGAGCATGCTTTTCACGTAGTGACTTTCATCGTGCATGGATACCGCTAAAATTTTCACCTTGCTTCCGCTTGCTTTCAATTGCTTGGTCGTTTCAATTCCATCCATGTCATCCATACTGATGTCCATCAACACAATATCGGGTTTCAGTTCCACGCACTCGCGCACAACGGTTGCTCCATTGTCACTTTCACCTACAACTTCCATCATTGCTTCGGGATCGAGCATGGCTTTAATTCCATCGCGAAACATGGCGTGATCATCTGCTATATATATTCTAATGCTCATTTTCTGCTAATTCAATAGTACTTCGACGGTAATGACCGAGCCGCGACCTGGCGAGGAGTCGATATTTAATTCGCCACCCAACACCTTTGTTCGCATTTCGATATTACTCAACCCAATTCCAACGGCGTTTTTCAGTTCGCTAATGTTAAAACCTTCTCCATTATCTTCCACCATGAGGGTCAAATGGCGTCCATTTTTCAATAGTTGAACAAAGATACTGCTTGCTTTGGCATGTTTAAGGGCGTTGTTGGTCAATTCTTGCGCGATACGGTAAACATTCAGCTCAACGGTTTGGTCGAGTGATTCCCCTGTGAACGAACTAATGAACTCTACCTTGCATTTATTGCTGGCATTAATCCGGTTGATCAGTCCTCGCAGTGCAGCTTCTAAACCAAAATCGATTAAAACCCGCGGCATCAAGGAATGAGAAATGCTTCGAAGCTCATCGGCTACCTCGTTTGATACATCAGATAGTGATTGCAGTTCTCTAGCCGTTTCAGGATCTTTGAGTTTCATCCGCTCACTTATTGTTTCAAGTTGCAGAATAGAACTGCTCAATTGTGGTCCAATTCCGTCATGAATTTCGAGTGCAATGCGTCGGCGTTCATTTTCTTGCGTTTCAATGATTGATTGAACGGCCATCATCTCAATGTTTTTCCATCGCGTAATATCTTGAACGGTCAAAATGCTCCATTCTTTGGTTCGTCGACAGCGAATCGTGAGAACTTTCTCTCCGAATACCATTTCCATGATGTCGAAACGTTCGCGTTCACCTTCCAATATTTGTGTGAGTAATTCCGAAAGATCGAAGACGTCGAAGTGATCTAAAATAAGCGTCCCCACAACGGACGTCTTCTTGTCCGAAAGGATTGAACTCGCTAATTCATTCTCTAATAGAACTTTCCCTTCTTTGTCGAAAACCAGCACTCCGTATGGAGCTTCACTAATTACTTCTAGGAGAAAATTACTGTCGAAATTCATGTTCATGTAGACGGAAAAATCGTTTTATTTACAAAGTAGAAAAAAGATTTGCAGAAAATGTGACTTTTTAATTTTTTTGAGTCTAAAGAGAAAATGAAGTAGTAAAATGAACGGACTTTTCCATAAATCGATAGCCGTTGAAGGTATCAACGAAACGGTTGCATTTTACCGCGATGTTCTCGGTTGCTCGATTGGACGTCGCACGGCAAATTGGGTGGACATTGATTTTTTCGGTCACCAATTAACTGCGCAACTCTCACCAAAGAATGTGGTGCCGATGGATACTGCATGGAGAGGAAATCGCTTTTTTCCCGTTCGTCATTTTGGCATTGTGCTGAAGAAGATGGATTGGGATGTACTGCGTAAGCGCATTGAGGATTCGGAGGCGATTTGGCTCATAGAACCTTCGGTTTTCTATCAAGGAGAGCTGAATGAGCAAGAAAGCTTTTTTGTAAAAGATCCGAACGGCTACGCAATAGAGTTTAAAACCTTTGGTGAAGATTACGAGCGTGTGTTTATGCGCAATGAATGATATAAAGTTTAGTTTAAATAAGAGGAATGAAAACGAGAAAAATGGTGAGTTTTGATAAACTCGAGCCGTCATTAAAAAAACAATTATTGAGAGATCATCCGGATGGTTTCGAGGATGTTGCGATGCGCATTGATGCTCCAACACCTTTTCATGCGGTTCTGCTAGAGGCGGAGGATGTCACTTACCTTGTGAAGCTGAATAATTATGTGGTTACTGCTGCTTCGTTGGAAGATGACGACGATGATGATGACAACGACGATATCGACGTAGATGCGGATGATCTCGAAATGGATGACGACGATTAGTGTCGCAAGGTTTAACTAATTCTGGCTATATGCACAAATCGCACCGTCTGACAAATCGAAAAAGGGGCAGTCAGCATGAGTTTCGCATGCGCATGAAAGTTTTTTTTCTGTTGCTCGCGATTATGAGTGCCGTTTATTTGTTGAGTGAATTTTTTCGATGGTAGGCATTGTGCCGAGACCACTCATTCGTTCTTGAAAAGAATTTGAAGGGATTTCAGAGATGGAATCCCTTGTTTTGTGCATTATTTCCCAATTTCGAAAAAAAGAAACAGGTGAAATCTACACCTCAAATGCAGAGAGATTCCTTACACATTCACTTCAGGTATTTTCTTAATTAGCTCTACATTTTGATCGTGCTGAGCGCTATAAGACATAATTAAGGTTCCTTTATTGCCATCGTTCGCTTCGATTGCGAAAATGACCGTGTTATCCTGCGGATTTGTCATTCCTTCAAATCGGTAAGTTTTGACAATTTTCATTTCCTCAGGCAGGTATTGCTTGGAGGTATTACTTCCAACGATTTTGTCTCCTTCCGCACGGAATCCATCTTGGTAACCTTCCTTGGTTAGGTAGTTTGTAGCTTGAGAGAGTGTTTCAAAATTTTCTTTATCCATAGTTGTCATTTAATTTTTTCCTAAAAATGTGATTGCTTCGTACGTCGTGGCCCAGTGCCAATGTCGTTTCTAGAAGATACACTATTTAATTTAAGAAGTTTGAGGGATTATTCAATAGAGACGATCAAGTATTTTGGATTTCTTCTACAGAATTGAGTGTAAAAGGAGGAAGTCAATACGTGTTACCGTACAATTCGACAAGGTCAAGTTTAAAGTTTTCGTATCTTCGCCCGATGCCACCTAGCAGAATGTCTTATGAAGAAAGAAAGCGACATCGAGCGCAATTTTATGCAAAGCATAAAAACGTGAAGCGTCCAAATAGTAATGGAGGTTCCAATTTCTTCAATCTTGAGTTCTCACAAAAGAGAATGAAGGCTTTTTCTCCTTATGCAGTAATGATTTTCCTTTTCACCATACTGTTTGGTAGTTATGCCTTACTCAGTTCTATGTCGAGCCATGTTGATGGTAAGTGGCTGGATTTAAGAGATAAGGCACGCGGTGAGATAACTATCCCTCAGTCGAATAAGATTTATCAATTTGATATTGTTCAATCGTTCATTTCTGGTGTGGAGCCGCAATATTCTGAATTGGAAATAGAAATTTTGGATAAGAATCACAAACACATGTATTCCGTATACAAGGATTTGTGGATGGAACGTCATCCCAATGGTCAAGGTGGAACTTCGGTATATAGTGATCTCAAAATGAATTTCGAATTGGAGTTTGAGAAAGAGGGAAACTATATCGTTCGTCCCATTTCACATAATGGAAATTCATCGCCTGTGTATGTTTCCGTGGAAAAGCGGAAAATAGGTGGAGGTCTGTACACTGGTTTTTACGCAATTGTGTTCCTGGTGCTAAGTATCGTATTATTTTTTGGAAAGGACTACTGGGGAAATCCCAGACAATTATTTGAAGTTTTTCCGAGCATTAGGGAACTCAAAGCGAACAAAACTTTTCTCTTTGTTTTTTCGGTCGTTTCGGCTGTTTTCGTTGGCTGTATTGTGATTAACATAACGCATTATGGCTATGCCTCGTGCGGAGAAAATTCCATTTTACCGACCACGTTTTTAAGTACCAACAATTTAATCTATTTAGGGTAATGTCATTTTTTAAAAATCTATTTTCATCAAAGGGTAAACCCAAGGATGAACCAAAGATCGATTACGCTGTCGCTGAGATGAGGGTAGGATTCATCTTGGATTATGACTTCACAAGTTGGATTGTTGAGGAAGTATCAACCTACAATTGGTCTGATGGTACCAAAGAATTGGAATTTACCATTTCCTCTGGAAGCAAGAAAAGATACCTCAACTGCAATCAAAGAAGTGAAAATTTGAGTGTGTTTTGGGAGGCAAAATTTGATGAGGTTTGGTCATTGGGAAGAAGTAAGGTGCAGAATGAAACCATAGGCATTAGTGATTCCTTCCATTTCGATAATCGCAATTTTATGTTCTATGCGAACGGTGAGGGGGAAATCGTTAATTCGGTAGAGTCGTTCAGATTGAAAAATTGGCTATTCGAAAGTGAACAGCAAGATTATCTCGTGTCATTCAACAAGTATGAGGATAACTCTTCGGAGGTGTACGTTGGTAAAAGACTGAAGAGACACGAAGTCAGCAATATACTTGGGCGAGAATGAAAAAACTAAAAAACAGTGCCTTCTTGATGCTTCTCGTGCTTGTTGTAGCAGGCTGCGGTGGGACTACCCTTCCGCCTAATCCGATCAATGCGCTGATGGATAAATTAGCGGATAAGGATGGCTACACAATCACCTTGGATGACATGGATCTGAACGGGGATGAGTATACGCATCGCTATAAGATTTATACCATTGATCAAGACTCGAAAGTAACCATTTCATATTCGCCTAGAGTGGTGGTATCGGAGGATTTCTTTTTCCTTCACGAAGACGACATGGGGATGGAATTAGTTTCGAAAACACCTGAAGGAGTAATCAATAGTCTTATTTCACCGCCCGGATTTACAAACTTTATTGGGAACGATAACTTCGGTGTATGGAATGAAGTCTACGTGGATACAATGAATGTCATTAGTTATGATGACTCCACATTTTGGAAGTTCACTGGAGCGAATTCGAATATGGCGGAGGAATTAGGCATAGAAGGATTAAATATTTCTCTTGGTGAATACAAAACTTTTCAGGAGTCGTATTTTCTAAATCGTCCATTTTACGGTCCCAAAATGGCGCCAGACTCTACGAAATACGGTACAAGAAGTCCGCACAGAGTGCGGTATTTCCCCGGGTTCTATCGCAGAAGAGCATTGAACAGAAATTTTTACAAACGATATGGTTCATCAAGCACGGGAAATCGTGGTGGAGGTGGATTCGGTAAATGATTAAATATGGAAACTAGTTTTGAATTTGTTTGGCACTCGGCTGTGTTTTTACTGGTCTGTTTAACGCTGTTTTTTGTCGCGCAGTTGGCTTTTCGAATGTTTAATCCATCGTTCAATGTAAATATGGAATTGACGGAAAAAGACAACTTGAGTTTCTTCCTCGGATATTTAGGATACTTCTTAGGTTTCTTGATGATCATCGGTGGAGTTATGAAGAGCGAAGGATCTGGAGACTTCTATTCAGAAATCATACTCTCGTTGATTTACGGTGGAGTAGGAATAGTCGTTTTGAATTTAACGTCTATTATTCTGGACAAAATAATTCACCCCAAATTGAGCCTTTGGGACGAAATCATTGCGCATGGAAATGCTTCTGTGGGGATATCGAAAGGTGCTCACTATTTCTCAACAGGACTGATCGTAGGAGGTGTGATGCTCACGGAGGTCAATAAGCCTTTGGAAGCAGGCATATTTTTACTGCTTGCTTTGGCAATAGGGTCGATTGGTTTCATGTACTACGATTTTATTACGCCTTTTAAAGTGCGCAAAGAGATTTACAACGGGAACGTGGCTGCAGCGATTGGAGCTGGTGGAGCACAAATTGCCTTTGCCATTCTTATTTTTTCTGGTTTTCAGATCATTCATTCTTCATGGCAAGAATCCATGATGATCATCGGAGTTGATATTGCGGCTGGGTTTATACTTCTTCCCTTGATTCGATGGGTGGTTGACAAACTCTTCATTCCTTCAGCAAAATTGACTGATGAGATTGTTAATCAGGAAAAACCGAATATCGGAGCCGGTTTGTTCGAGGCTGCCTCTTACATTGGAGGAGCACTTTTATTTATCTGGTGCTGGAACCTGTAACTACTAGATGTGAAAGCAATTAATTATTCACGCTTACTAAAAGTTTCCATTTTTGCTACGGGCCTTTCAGGTATTGTGGCGGAGTATGTCCTCGCAACGATGGCATCGTACTTTTTGGGAGATTCTGTATTTCAATGGACGATTATTCTGTCCTTGATGTTATTCTCAATGGGACTCGGGAGTCGCTTCAGTAAAAAGATAGGCACGAAACTAATTGAGTACTACATCGGGCTGGAATTGATTCTTTCCCTGATTACCTCCTTTTCCGTTCTGTTGATCTACACGATAATGCCCTATACGGCAAGCGTAGATATTATCATCTACGTGTTGAGTTGTTTCGTCGGCTTTTTGATTGGGATGGAAATACCACTCGTTACACGAATCAATCAGGAATATGAAGAGCTGAAAACCAATATCTCGGGAATGATGGAGAACGACTACTACGGGAGTTTGGTCGGTGGTTTGTTCTTTGCGTTTATTGGAATCCGATTTTTGGGATTAACCTATACGCCGTTCGTTGTGGGAGGGATTAACCTCGTTGTGGCGCTTATCGTCTTTTTTGGATTCAAAGGAATCATTTTAGAGAAGAAAAAGCTACTGATATCTTCATCGGTTGTGGTGGCCTTATTCGTGGCGGGAATGTCATTTTCAAAGCCAATTGTTGAATACGGAAATCAAAGTCAATTCAACGAGAAAGTAGTGTTCTCGAAACAGACGCCTTATCAGCAAATCACCATCACGGAATGGCATGGAAAACATCAGCTCTATCTCAATCAAGGGAAGCAGCTGAGTACGTTTGATGAGTGGTTGTACCATGAGCCGCTCGTACATCCGGTTATGTCACTAACGAAGGGAAAAGTTGATGTCTTGGTGATGGGAGCAGGAGATGGATGTGCTGTTCGTGAGTTATTAAAATACGACAGAGTATCGACGATTACCTTGGTCGATTTGGATTCCGTGATGACATCGATCGCCAAAAATCATCCGATCTTCAAAAAGTTGAATAATGATGCTTTACTTTCGAAGAAAGTGAGGGTTGTGAACGCAGATGCTTTTCATTATTTGGAAACAACAGATCAATTCTACGATGTTATTATCGCCGATTTCCCCGACCCACGAAGTTTGGAGATAAACAAGTTGTATACCTACGAATTCTATAAGTTATGTTCGCACAGACTTCGGAATAAAGGAGCATTCGTGACACAATCTACAAGTCCGTACTATACGACGCATACGTTTAGATGCATCGAGAAAACCTTGGAAAAGGCTGGCTTCAACACCTTAGCGATGCATAATCATGTGTATTCATTTGGCGAGTGGAGTTGGGTTATTGGATCGAAACACTTCAGCTCGGATCAACTAAAAGAAAAAGTAAGTTCTGCGGAAATTGATCACATCGAGGACCTAAAATGGATGACACACGATGCTCTGAAGCTCCTGACTTCCTTCGGGAAAGATTTAGTGGATGTTGATACGAGTAAGTTACAGGTGAATACCGTACATAATCCTACGGGCTACAAGTATTATGAAAAAGGGGATTGGTCGTATGAATTCTAGAGAAGGAAACTGGCTTTTTTCCAAGTGGGTGGACCTTTTTGTTTTGTTTGCGCCCGTTTGGTTGGTTTGGGTGATCTTTCTTTCCAATCAAGACTACTACCAGCACATGAACCTACCCGCGTGGATGTGGTTAATTTTCATCCTTGGAATTGATGTTAGCCATGTGTGGAGTTCGTTGTTCCGTACCTATTTGTCTAAAGATGAGTTTGAAGCACATAGGCTGAGGTTGATCTTGATTCCGATTGTTTTATTGATCGCAAGTAGCCTTGTGCTGTCATTTTCTCCAGCGTGGTTCTGGACCATCATGGCGTACCTAGCCGTTTTCCATTTCATTAAACAGCAATATGGCTTTTTGGCGCTGTACAATTTTCGAGCGGGTAGTTTCAGAAAAAAGCTGATTTCAGACAAGTTGATTATTTACATCGCAACGCTTTATCCTATTATTTATTGGCATTTCAATTCTCAATCTGAATTCAATTGGTTCGTGGAAAATGATTTCTTCTTTGTAAAGAATTATCTCACAAATAATGCAATCTTTTCGGAGGTGTTTTACTTCCTGAATTGGGCGTATTGGGGCGTAATCGCTTATTGGGTTGGAGAAGAAATTGTGGCAAAAGCGAATGGAAAACCCTTTTCGATTGGAAAGTTGCTATGGACGCTCACAACAGCTCTCAACTGGTGGTTTGGAATTGTGTATTTCAATTCTGATCTCGTATTCAGCGTATCCAATGTGGTGGCACACGGAATTCCTTACATCGCCTTGATTTACTTTTATGACGTCAAAAAGACATCGATTAAATCTGGGGTGAAACTCAAACTTTCCTTCCTAGCGAAGCGATTACTCATTGTGTTAGGAGTGATTTTAGTCGCAGCACTCGTTGAGGAATATTTTTGGGACATGCTTGTGTACAATGAACATGCTGATATTTTCGAACAGATTTTACCATACAGCTACGAACAGTTGACGAATTCGTGGGGAATCGCAATTGCGGTGGCCATACTTGCTTTGCCGCAACAAGTGCACTATGTAACAGATGGCTTCATTTGGAAAATGAATGACAAGAATAAATACCTGAAACCAATTTTTTCCAGAAAAGATGAATCGTAGGGGCTTTATTCAAATATCATCCGTTGCACTTCTTCCCATATTACTGGGAATTTTCCCTCGTTCTTCAGGAAATAAAAAGAGGTATTCAATCAGCGTAAAAAGCAATCGATCGTTCGGGCATTTACTGCGGAAATTATCCGCGGAAAAACCTGTTCGAGAGAGAACAACAGATTATGTGATTGTGGGGGGTGGCATTGCTGGTTTAGCTGCAGCAACTCAATTGTCAGGAAAGGATTTTCTACTTTTTGAGGCTGATGATAGATTGGGTGGTTCGTCGGCATGTGACTACTGGAAAGACACCGTTTTTGCAACAGGTGCGCATTACGAATTGGCATATCCAGAAACATTTGGAAGCGAAGTAATCGACCTTCTCACGAAAATGGAGGTCATCCGATTCAATGATTACTCAAAACTGTATGAATTTGTAGATGAACAATATGTAATCAAAGGTTCTTCTTTGGAGCAGTGTTTCGTGAAAGGAGAGGCAATTGATGAGGTGCTATCAGGTGTTGAAGGATTGAAAGAGTTTAAAGAAATCTTATCCGAGTTTAAAGGAAAGATGCTCTTGCCTACACGACTGATTGACAACGAATATCATTATCTAAATTCGATCTCTTTTAAAGATTTCTTGAGTGAGAAGATGAACTTATCCCAAGAGTTAGAGAGAAGGATTAGTTATCAAATGTTAGACGATTGGGGAGGAAAGTGCGATCAAGTATCAGCTTTAGCTGGAATCCATTATTATGTATGCAGGCCATACGATGAAAAAGATGTGCCCCTGTTTTCACCTCCAAATGGAAACAGTTATTTCTTGGAGAAGATGATCGGCTATACGAACGCATTTGAAGCATTCGAGGTCAATTCTCTCGTTCGATCGATCAAAGAGGTGAGTGATGGAGTAGAACTGGAAGTGATTAATTCTTCCCGTGAGGTCGAGTTGGTGAAAGCGAAGAAAGTGGTGTATGCAGGACAAAAGCATGCGTTGAAATACATCCTGAAATCAGAGGCGAACCTATTTGAGAACTCGTACGCTCCATGGTTGGTGCTCAATTTCGTTTGTCGAAAAGGCATCGACTTCAATAAATGGCAAAATGATGTTGTTACGGAGAACCTTGAGTTTATGGGCTTCGTTAGTTCAAAGCCACAGAAAACCAGAAGCGCAGAATTTGACGTTTTCACGGCGTACTATTGCTTGGAGGAGATAGACCGAGAGCGATTGGTAGCTATAGAGAAAGAGCCTTCACCTTTTGTTGAGGCAACCATCCAGCTAATCGAAAAGGAAACAGGAACAACAATTACGGACCACCTAGAGCATGTCAATATCAAATTAATGGGGCACGCCATGCCGATACCCAAACCAGGATATTTAAGTTTTAGCGATGTGCCATCATACGCTTCCAATATTATCTTTGCTGGAGTTGATACGGGAAGATTGCCCTTATTTTATGAAGCATGCGACTCTGGAATTCAAGCAGGAAGAAGCGTGTTGGAAGATTTAAATGTAGATGATTATGAAAGCTGAACTATTCAATTTTAAATGTTGGATAAATGCGAGTGATTCTGAAGAGTTGAGGGAGAAATTGGCTTCTTTTTTAACGCAATCCGAATTTGAAATTTTAGGATTTATCGATCATCAGTTTTCGCCACAAGGGTATACGTGCCTTTGGCTACTCGCAGAAAGTCATTTGGCCGTTCACACGTACCCAGAGCATAATAAAAGCTACATTGAGCTTACAAGTTGTGTGGAAGGAAAGTTAGAAGCCTTTAAAACGTGTTTGGAGAGTTCTTTTACGATTGTTTGATCTCTTTTCCGCAATGAGGGCATTCACATGTCTTTGACTCCTGTTCGTTGTTATTTTTCGCCTTTCGAGCGGCCATTTTTGCAATAATGGAAGAACTGATTATTGCCGTAGGCAAGGCAACAACGCCTATTCCTAAAACTGCGATGAAACTACTGAGGATTTTACCAAACGCCGTTACGGGATATATGTCGCCATACCCAACGGTAGTCAATGTTGCTACAGCCCACCACAAGGCTTCACCAATGTTTTCAAACTTGTCGGGTTGAGCTTCATTTTCGACGTAATACATGATGGTAGCTGAAAGTAACAACATGACGAAGGTGGCAAATAGCGTAACCATCAAATCAAACCGTGTTTCCCGAATAACGTCAGCGAATAGCTTAAACGATTGAGAATGGCGCCCAAGCTTAAAGATTCGTATGAGTCTGAGCAGGCGAAGAATCCGCAGAATTCTCAAATCAACTTTGATCACGAGTGGGATAAAGAATGGGAGCAAAGCGAAAAGATCGACCAGTCCGAAGAACGAAGTCATAAATTTTAATCGTGCCCTCACTTTCGATAGGTGAGGGTAGAGCAAGTCAGCGGTCCAAATTCTTAGGGCGTACTCAACAAGAAAGACGCAAACAGAGAAAACTTCAAAGGCGTATAGAATTGATTGGTATTTCACTCGAATCTCTTCGTACGTTCCCAAAAAGATCGCAATCACGTTAAGCACAATGAGTCCAGAAATGAACATGTCGACATACGCATCAGCCTTGTGCGTTCCTCGGTTTCCATCGATAAGATGGTAGATAGTTTGTTTAAATTTTTTCATCAGCTACAACCTCCGCATCCGCCACAAGAGGAGCATGATGAACCACACGATGAGCAAGAGCTATCTCCCCAAGAATCCGACCCCCATGAGTCGAACCATCCTCCACCGTCAGAACTGTCAGCGGCTAAGGTATCGTGGTAATCGTTTGTTCCTTCATCCGAAAAACTACTTGTTCGCGTATCGTAATCTTGATCAGGGTCCATAAGATCGGATTCAGAAGCATCTACAGATTCAGATCCAATTTCAGTGATATGCTCGCCATCTTCTGATACGATTTCTACATTGTCAACATGGACACCGTGTTCATGACACATATCCGTCCATAACCATGTATAGAGAATAAAGTTGTCAAATCCGTAATAATAGGAGGGATGTCCAACTTGCGTATGTTTTTCCTTGAGGCGTTTGGTTTTCTCTTTTTTGTTTTTTGTTAGGACAAGTGTTGGTTTTACCTCTAGCTTTACGTCATCCACCTTGATGAATTTCATAATGTCCATTTTTAGTTGACTCATGAATCCTTCGAACAAGGCCTTCTTTTCATTTAGGTATTCATCGTATCGTCCTTTTGTAACGAAAATATTTCGTGCATTTGCTTTAATGTCCAATTCGGATGTGAAGTCGTGAGATTTGAACTCTTTTAGAAATCCACTGATTGTAATTTCTATTGGATACTCGCCAACCGCGTGATTTTTGTTGACTTGAACTTCGATCAGATATTTAAAAGTAGTATCGTCGTGCTCCAGTACCATTTGGATCGTTTGAAAGTGATGAGACATGGAGTCACCAATTTCTATTTCGTACCTGTCTAAGGCATCCTTCAAGTCATTTTTCTTTCCTTCTTTGTCGAAATAAATGTCGATATCGTCATGCGCCAATCGAACAAGGTTATTAACGGAATTATGAAGGAACACTCCATTTATTTGTTGTAAAATGGAAATCGCTGTAAATGTTTCGCGTTCTTCTTTGTCGGAAACTTTTCCAGAAGTCATGAAGTAAAGCAGTCGTTTGAATGCCTTTTTGGGTTTTACTCGCTCAATTTTTGTAATCTGCGATGGGTCGATAGTTAGGGTTCCTTTAAAAAACATATGCTAGGTTTAATGAATTGGAGAACAGCTACCACAATGACTATCTTCCCATTCACTCGCAGCCTCCGAACCCCAATATTTTTCATTCGGCTTGCCAATATAGAGAATATAATACTTTACTGTTCGGTGAAATTGCAAAATCGTTTGTTTCGTCCTTCCTCCAGGATGATGATGTATGAACTTTCCAAATTTTTTATCGCAGAACGCAGCATACGATTTTGTACAAAGGATAAATTCATGCCACGCGTAATCTACAATGAGCGCAGGCGTTAAGACTTGTTCGGTGTAGAAAACCAAATCAAGGTATTTCAGGGCTTCAATGAGTGCTTCTTTCGAGTCGGATTCATCAAGGGAACACGATTTCGAGATCTTCTCAATAATGATCGGATTCTCATCAATGATTTGACCTGCCCATAAGGCATATTTTTCGGGAGAGAAGTCGTAGTCCGTTCGGATTTTCATAGAGGATAAATGTAGCAAATTGAGTGAAAACCTTCCCGTGGTGACGGTTATTCTTTTTGTCAGAATAGCTTCTCTTGAACTCCTTTCAATTCGAATTAGTGCGTGATTGATTCAATTTCGGAGAGTGATAAAAATTCAGTTTTTCACTATCAAACATACTAAATCGTCCTTTCGGACGACACGGAGAAGCCGCGATGGACATAGCTTTGCTAAAAAAAATTAATCTAAAACAAATGAAAATTGTAAACCTACTAATTGTAATGTGCTTCGTTGGACTTTCTGCTTGCTCGGGTGAGGAGATGAATTTCTATATGACGAACAACGATGAAGAAATCATGAATGTAAATTGCACGATGAAGAATGTGAAAATTCGGACAAATGTTTCAACGCTGATAAACTATCAAGGTGGCGACATTCGAGTTCAGTTCGACATGGTAAATGATGCCTCCGAAGTGATCGGTGAAGGAACAGGTGAAGTGTATATTCGAGCAAAGGATATTCCTGAAGACAATATGCTTTGGATCGATTTAAATGAAAAAGATACTCCTGTATACAACACCGTGACAAAGAAACCGTATCGCATTTTGCACTACTGCTATGAAAACATTCTGGATCGACCAAGTATGACGACAGTTCAAATAACCTACTACGAACAAACTGAGTCTGGTGAGCGAAAAGTCGGATACGTGGACACTATTTTAATCATGAATTACTAATGTTACTTTCAGTAAGGACATCGGGTAAAATAAACGTTAGAAATTCATTGAAAAATCGAAAAATCAACCGAAAGGATGACACGCTGAAGCCTTTTACAGAGCTATCCTTGTCGACAATAACACGAAATACTATGTACACGAATAATCAAACAAATACGATGAAACAACTACTGTTTTTACTACTCCTTTTCTTGACGCCGAGCCTTGTTTCCGCACAAGATGAAAAATCAACTGAATTCCTGGAAAATGCAAAATGGGGAGAACTCGAAGAGATGAAAAAACTGCTCGCTGACGGTGCTGATATCAATGCGAAAAATAGCAACGGCGATCACGCAGGTGTTTACGCGATGTATCACTTTGAAGATGATGAAGGGGAGATGATTCGGTTTCTTCTGGAAGAAGGACTCAACCCTACTATTCTCACAGATGAGAATGCAAACCTTATGCACCTTGCCGTGGAAAACGAAGGAAGCGAGATTCTGGCCGAGTTAAACGCAAAAGGAGTGGATGTAAATGCACAAAATGAAGATGGTGATACGCCCTTGCTGCTAGCAGCGTCCAATAGAGAATACGAGGCTGTCAAGTTGTTGGTGAGTTTGGGTGCAAACCCAAATTTGACGAACGATGGAACGAGCATCATCAAGTACTACGATCTCGAAGACGAAGACCTTTGGAACGACTTAATGACTTTTCCTTTTTCAGATGAAATCCTTCACACATTGATGATTGAAGCCGTTTATACGCTCGAGTCTCCCGAAAAAGTGCGCCAATTACTGGAAAAAGATGCCAATTGGGATGAAGCCACTGATGAAGATGGAGCCAAATTGCTGCATTTAGCCGCTGAGTTGGATGATTCAGAAATCCTTCAATTACTCCTCGAAAACGGAGTCAATCCGAATCAAGTTAACGACGATGGGGAAAACGCGCTTTGGAGTGCAGATGCTAAGGAGAACGCTACCTTGCTCATTAATGCGGGAACAGATGTGAATCAGGTGATAGATGGCGAGTCGCTGTTGAGTGCTCATATTTACTACGGAATGTCTGATTTCGTCTACCTTTTCATTGCGAGTGGCGCCGATGTTCACTTCCAAGTTGACGGAAATTCTCTGGTGAAATATTGCAAAGAACTGCTAAAAATGGAAGAGCGTCCAGGACCGAAATACGCGAATCCAGAAGATCAGCAGGCAGCTTTGGAAAGATGGCATGCTGACATCGAAAAAAGCATGGATTACCTCAAACAAAACGGAGTAAAGTAAGTAGCTATGAAAGCGATTTATCTAGTAATTCTGGCGTTTTCGCTCTTCGGATTGAATGCAAGTGCACAATCAGACGAAATTTGTGAATGCTATTCAAAAGTGAAATCAAGTACTGCTTCAGAAGAGAATTTCCTTAACTGTCTTGAGGCACACCGAAAAGCGGTCGCAAAACTCAACGACTCTGTTATGAAAATGATGCGGAGTGGAAAAATGCAGGGCGTTGAGGAAATCAAGCAAACTGCCGAACACTGGAAGGAGTGTTTTCAACCTAAAATGGAAGAAATCAATTCAGAATT
The DNA here is from genome assembly GCA_013373595.1 of Flavobacteriales bacterium. Lineage (GTDB taxonomy): Bacteria > Bacteroidota > Bacteroidia > Flavobacteriales_D > Crocinitomicaceae > UBA4466. The sequence goes on from JABXHO010000091.1 coordinate 33,320, forward strand.
GACCTATCAGTTTAAGGATCACCTCGGGAAAGAAGTAGAATTATTCTTTGATGTTGATTTCACGGCGTACAATAAGTTCACTAAAACAGGGTATTTGGAAATAGAATTCGCGAATTACGATCGCAGTTCAACATGGGAGCGACCAGAAAATGCATTTGTTGGCTCTATCACCATTGCTCGGAATGACAGTGTCGCCGATCCATCGGATTTCTCTCCTAAAACGTACTCCGTAAAACGTAGCGGTGAGGAATTGGAAGAATATTTCTACGTCGATTATAACTATTTGGACTACAAGCACAGCGGGGGATATCACAAGGCACAGCCGAGGGAAACATCATCGTTAACGATTGTGGAGAATAACGGGCGGTACATTCAACTCGAATTAAACCACGTGAGCGAAGAAGGTGACCTACTCACAGCGACTTTTCAATGCGTGTATCCCTTTACCGAGTTTTGAAATAATGCATTATCAGCAATAAAGAAGCTAGTTCGCCAATCTATTCACTGAAGATTACGCGATGCAACCTACCCGAAATGGGCGTGTTCGAAAGAGCGCGCCCTTTTTGACTTATGACAATTCTTCTTCTTTTTGCGAAATCGTTCCGATGATTTGGTATTTGTGAGCGATAGAAATTGCCTGACTTCGATTTTTTACCAACAATTTCGTGTAAATCCGCTGAAGGTGTGTTTTAATCGTCGATTTTGACACAAATAGTCGCTCGGCTAATTCGTCGTTTGTGAGTCCCAAAGCGAGAAAAGCGAGTACTTCCATTTCGCGTGGAGAGAGGCTGAGTAGTTCGTCGGGAAGCTGTTCTTGCTGCGATTTACTGAACACATTTGATAAAATATTCTCTTGTTCTGTCAGCGTGAGTTGCTTGTCCTTCAGCTCTTGATTTAATCGTTCATTAATGGAATTCAGTTCGTTATTCTTATTCTCGATGAGCATTTTCTGTCCCAAAATCAACAGTTCATTGCGTCGTTTGAAACGGTATTTGATAAACACGATGACGACAATGGTGATCAATACAAGCGCGATGATGGAGATAATCAATAATTGATTTTCGCGCTCTTGCACGATCTGTTCCGATTTGTACGCACTAATTTCAGCTTCTTTTCGCAAACGTAGGTTCCGCTCAAAATTATACCTCGCTTCGATATTGGCAACCGCTTCAATGGTCGTTTCAGAAATCAGGGAATCCGCATAAAGATTGGATTGTTTTAAGGTTTCCAATGCTGATTTAAAGTCGCCGCGAAAGGCGAAGTTTTCCGTTTTATCCTTGAAGATATCGCGCATCAGTTTTGGGTTATCCCTTTGCGCATTTTCGAAGGCTAAATTGTTGAAATAATCAGCAGAATCAATATAATTTCTTTTTCTCGACACCTCCGAAAGGGCGAGGTAGAGTCGAGGAACAAGTATTTGGTCGTCCGTCAAATAGAGCTTTGGCAGCGCTTTTTGAAGCATCATACTGGAAGAGTCGAGTTCCCCTTTTTGCATGTAGGTTTTCCCGATATTCGTCAACGCTCGAATGCGTTTATTGGGTAATTTCTGATACGAAGATGAGTTGTAGGAATAGTAAAAGTAGTTCAGTGCCTGGTCCCAATTTCCTTGATTAAAATACGTGATTCCAATATTGAAAGACGTGGATGCCATTCCTGCAGAATCTTGAATTTCTTTTTTCAGTTCAAACGAACGTTTGTAATATTCGATGGCTTTCGGGTAGTTCTGCTGATCGTCGAAAAGCGTCCCGATGTTGTTTAAATAATACCCTTGTCCGAGTACATTGTCCGACCGTTCCATCAATTCGAGTGCCTTCAAAAATTGTTCGAGCGCTAGGTCGAATTCTCCCATCATTTTGTAGGTTTTTCCCAGGTTGTTGTGGGTGATGGACAAATCCTTCAAATCTTCCCAATTCTTCTTGTATTTCAAACACGATTTAAGCTGATTTTCTGCCACTTTCAAGTTGCCGTGAAACCGGTTCAGTTCGCCTGCCTGATCCAGAAAATAGGTGATATAAAACGTGTCGTTGATCGCTTTACTCTTCGGAATGTATTTTTCGGAAATAGTTAAAGCCTTGGATTTATCAGAAAAGAACAAAGTGTCCACCGCCAATTTCGCCGATTCAATTTTCTGACGGTCTTGGGAGAAGCTAGTAAAGGATAAGAGGACGACGAATAAAGCAATTACACGATTCATAGGGTTTCTGTAGCGTTTTTGAGTAGAGGCACTAAAATAGTGGATTTTTTGGGGGAAACGTCCGATCCTTTTTGCGGAGATTGTCAAAAGGTGATGAGTGTGCGAGACATCAAGTGATCAACTAGACATACCCAAATCGTATCAAAGTACCATCAGGAAGCTTCTCCAAATAGTGGATGATTCCTCTTAAATCCCAACCAAAATTTCTGTCTACGAGGTGCTCACCAATATTCTCATGAAACCGATCGAAGTATTTTTTTATCCAGACATGGTTCAACTGGATCTGGTTAAGCAAGTTCGGATTCTCGCTGATTCTGGAATAAAGCGTTTTCAAGTTGTTCTTTAATTGATCAGATGGTTGAAAGGCCTTGGAGAGTCCAGCCTGAATTTCGTCTAATTTTTCCTGGGGCACATTTTCCTCAGACATGAACTGCTGCCTAAACCGATACGTATTCATCTGTTTTAGGATGGAATATTCTAAATTATATAATGTGTAAACCTGCTGAATTTCGAGGGGATATTTCGCTGATTGATCGGGTTCGTCGAGCAAAGAAATTTGATAACAAAAGCCTCGACTAATTTCATAGTAGTTTTCATGATTGCCGTTTTTTGTTTCTATGAAAATGTCTAATCCCAAGGTAAATATTTTTGATGATGATCGAGAGGGAAGTTTGCGGAGATTCAGTTTTAAGGGAGGTACATACCTATCCACCTTGCACTTCAGGCATAATACTTAATGACATAAACGACGATTGAAATAATTCGCCACTTGCTGCACATATTTCTTTAGTTGTATTGCGAAAATAGTTCTTTTTCTAAATGGTTGATAAAGGGGCAAGTTCATAATCTGTTTCAAGAAATAGGAAAAACGGTGGCAGAAAGGGGGAAGGACTTGGATTTGTTCGGAGAAAATAATCCGTGATAATTCAAAAAAATAAAGAACGATAGGCTTTCAGAGAAATTTGGAAGCCTTTTTTAGTTACTGCACGTCGACTTGTTTCTAAAAGAGAATGCAACTTATTACTTATAATAAACATACTTCCTATCCAAAATCGTAATATATCCCGTGCCATATATTTCATATAGTCGTGCAGAACAAAAGATTAAAGTCATTTGAGTTGGGGTGTTCTCTACATAAAGTTTATCTCCGACATTTTTAGTTGTGAAACGAAACCAATTATTACCGATTAAATGAATCTCAGCGCAGCTACTTCCAGCTAAAGAATCAGTCAAATGGTATACACCTGTTACAGGTTCTTCAATAAAAGCAAAATCAACATAGTCGTCTGGTGTTGAATTCGAAAAACGTATTCTCCAATTTGAATTAGGATTAATTGAATCGGGTGAGCCAAATATTTCAATCGGTTGAAAAGTTGTATCTATTGCTGGGTCACACGGAGGTATAGATGGATCAGGTTCCTCGGTTAGAGATGGAGTTTGAACTTCCTCTTTCTTGCAACTTAAGAAAACAACTGAAATCAGTAGAACGATAAAAAAGCTGGTTATACAATGAGTGGTTCGTGTCGTTTTCATATTTTACATTTCTAATTAACCTTCTGATCTTAGTTGCTCAATCTCCTCAACAGACAAGCCCGTAGTTTCACCAATAGTTTTCAAATTAACACCTTTTCCGAGCAATTTCAAAGCTATTTCGCTCTTCACAAAGATCACATTTTTTTCCGCCAACGGCTCCGTCTTCAACTTTAACCAGTCATCCAAAGGCAGCATAGGAACGACATATTTCTTATTCAATTTCAACTCATCCAACAATCCAACACGGCGAAGCAGCAGCGTTAGCTAATCCACAAATGTTCTCGGTCTTGATCAATTTTATCCGTATGAAGTAAAATCCGTTGCATGATTCCATACAGATTGTCTCCATTTAAAACCTTGATTTTCTCTTCTTCGGATATGTTGATGTTCATGTGGCCAAGTTAAACTTTTCGCTCGAAATTTAACCGACAGGTTTGGATTTCAAAAAACATGGGGGCAGATTTTATGACTTATGCGGTTTTCCGCACTTCTAACTTCAGAAAATACTACTTTTTTGGTTTGCTTCACGAATATGTGCAATTATAAATCAGAGAATGGTCAATTTTGTGGTCGTGATATATGCGAAATCGAATATGTAAACGTATATAGATTACGATATGCCTTTTGACCTTTGTTTTTCAAAGCTTGAATTATTCAAGTAACGAAATACTAAAATTGAATTATACAATAGACCTAAAATTGCGGCTATGCAACAACCCAAAACCTATCTTTTTTTATTGTTTGTTATAACAATTCTCTGTCCTGGAGTGAGTTTAGCTCAAGCTCCCGAGAAATCATTCTCAGAGAAAATCGAGGGAATAAGAGTGTCAGAGAAGGAGCTTACAAAAAATGCATCAACTGATAATTCATCAATCGGTCAAGGAGGAGCCATGACTACATCTGTTCCATTAGTAACTATCACTTCAAGGACTTTGTCTTTTCCTCTTCAATTGAATTATTCAGCTGGAATTAAGGTAGATCAAAAAAGTGGTCCCGTTGGGTTAGGATGGGCTATGCCTGTAGGAAGCATTGTAAGAGATTATGGTGCTTTTGAGCCAGATTATACGTCAACAAAAGGTGAATTGGAAATGTTGAATTCGAATGGAGGAACGCCAGGGTGGTTAAATCCAAGTGGTAGTTCGATTAATCCTTCAACCCATAACGAGGTCTTAGGGCATGGCACTACTGTGGATGTTGCTAATACGACAATGCCGATTAGCGATGAGTATCATTTATCAATTCCAGGATTTGGAGGTAATACATTTTGGAACGGAGGCAATATTGGTGCAGTTCACGACTGGAAGTGGTCAGACTTTCAGCGTTGGAGGGTAGAGCATACCTCTCACACATTTGAGATTGATCAAGAATATTCACGGATTAATGAGTTTAATAGATTTGATTGTCAGAACTGCGATGATAAGGATCATTTTGGGACAGACGGAAGTTATGCTGCTGCAATCGGGGTCTTACCTTATGTAGAGAACGGTTATGCTACGCTTCCAAGCGGTATTCCTTCGAGTCCAGCGAAAGTGAAATATGAAGATTTTGAGACTTTTACTATTACAGATGACAATGGAGTGGTGTATGTGTTTGGTCGCCCTTTACGGGGACAAAAATTCGTTTTTTCTGACAACCCCTATTGGTCAACGAGCGCGAACACAGCTTATTATAATCAGGTATTAACAGATGGACAGGGGAATATAATTTCTTCGCCTCCAGATAACTCTCCTAAAGGAAGTTTTTGGAAGATCGATTTCATTGCCGAATGGTTATTGACAGAAATTCACTCTCCAGATTATGTAGATGTGAATGGTAATGGTATAGCAGATGACGAGGATGAGGGGGATTGGATTCGATTTGAATATACTGATCCAACTCAAACAGTTTTGAGCGTTCCTAAAGGAAATGGTTTGCCTTATGAGTCTGGTGGAGCATTGTCAACAACGGTTCCAAAGCACAGGGAATGGTCATCTTTTTCTCAGACTGATCAGGCTTCATCGTTGATGCGTGAACGTGCCTACCTCACAAAAATTATTACTCCTTTGCAAGAGGTTGATCTGACGATCTCTCAACGAATGGATATTGATCACGATTTTTTAGATAAACCTGCCAACAAAAAAGGAAACATTTTCTATTACGAAGATCGTAAATGTTCTTCATCTGGAACTACTGGTTCGGTCAATGATTTTGACATCAAATATCCGGTAGAAACGATGAAATATGATTCAATAAAGGTGTATAGTCGCCTAATTGACTCTAAGAATTATCCTCTTGAGAATATATTAACAGGAGCTATTGTTTTGCAATATGCAGACAAAGGGAGTCCAGAGGAATTGGCGGTCTCTGACTATACCTTGCGGAATAATGATAATACTGCAAAGCTAAACCCGAATGGAACACATTTAGGAACCCCGACAATTCAAACGGACGAAGATGACAAGTTTAATATAGAGCGTTGTAATTATGGAGATAAACGAGGGAAAACAACATTATTGGCAGTCGATTTCTTGGGAGGAGATTTGAATGAAAACGAAAGGACCTCCTATATGTTTGAATATGGATTTAACCCTAGTTTTAATGAAATTCATAAGCGGGAAATTATTCGAAAATGGACACGGCCAAATATCAGAAAGTCCGGATATGCGGAAGCAGAGGAAAATTTTAAAGCAACGGTAGAATTTGATTACCAAGAATTGGAACTAAATGCCGATGGAGTCAGTTACGATCTGGTTAGTCATATTGATTTACATCCAAGTGATTTTTTAATCGATGTTCCGTATGAAGAAAACCGTTACTACTACGATCCATCTACCTTAACCGAATATGAGATCAATTACTTTATTACTAATGGAGTAGAATATCCTGCAACGGCTCCGTACGAAGTGCTTATTGATGCAGAAGACCATTTTCTGAGTCCAGTTAAAGATCAGTACGGCTTCTATTATTCCGAAAATTATTCAAATGCATCTGAAGCTTGGAGCTTAACGAATATTACCTACCCTAGTGGAGGGATTGTATCATTCGACTATGAACCTGCTCCGTATGACCCGTCTGCTGACGAAGCCCATTGGTCATTTAAGGAGGATGAAATACCTTTAATTAAAGAGTATAATGCTTTAGCAAAAAAACGTGCTCTGTCTCAAAGTATCTATAACGCCTACAGTGCGCCCGCGTACGCTGGAACCTACTATGAGCATAAAGCTAAAAAATTAACTGCTACCATTGAAATGAGTCTCCCTCCGTTTTATGGAATTCGTCTGAAAAAGAAAACGATGGATGACAGAGTAAACCTCCCTGTTGTGATAGAGTATGATTACGGAACATCACATTTTACGAGTTTACCAGCGGAGTATTTGTCCACCTATCTTGGTGTGTACAATAACTTCCTTATTCGTGAAGACCTACGTCATCAATGGGAAAGAAATTTTTACGAGAATAGCTTGGTATATGATGACGTAACGAACCAGCCAACAGGGTTCGTGAATGACTTTAAAAAGAATATGTCTCGAGTTGGAGTGTCTAACCTGACATTGGATGATTATAGAGCTACATTTTTTCATGAGTTTGTTGATACCCGTTTGATAGATGATTCGTACACACGAAATCACTACACAACGTTTTCAGGTGATATCAATGATGCATATGATAACTTGTATTTTGTTCAAGCTATACGCAGTGCCTCTGGGGTAAAGAACGATCGTTTTGCACTCGGAGGAAGACCGACGCGTGGAAGGCCAATTGCAATGACAAAACGTGAAATGTTTGATGCCACGGAGGTTTTGCCGTATCAGGTAGAAACATGGGAGTATGAGCACCAGATTATTGATAGCAGGGAGTTGTCGTTTGATTATAGCGGATTTAGTGGTGGAGGAAATGTATTTTATGTTTGGAAAGATGATGACGGTTTTGAAAATTGGGTGCCAATTAAAGATGATGGTGTTACCCCTCAATCGATAGCTTTTCTATTTGATGTTGGTCCGTTTACATCTCCTAACGATCAGGTCACAGGGTGGGTAAATCTGGCTGGTACGGTTAACGGTTATTCTTTTGTCTTTGATGCAGATCACTTGATTAATGAGTCAATGACCATTTTTGAGTATCCGGGATTATACATGAAATGGAATACGACCAAGTCGTTGTTATTGAAACATGAAAAGAATTATAAAGGGTTGGTAACAACAAATGAATTTGTATATGATCCTAATGAGTTCTATTTGACTCAGGAAAAAGTAAACGGGAGTTATACAGAGGAAAAATATATTACCGTTTATGAGTATGCAAATGAAACTTACGGACCTAACAATTTATTTATTCAAAAGAATATCTTGAATGCTCCCACACGAGTGAACAAGTATTTAGATCTTGATCCGAACGCAGATCACATTTTTTCTCAAAATGCATTCAGTGCTATAGCTACAACTTATGATGTGACAAATCACTCAATTCCACGGGTGCTTAATGTGTACCAGTTTGAAACAGATGTATTGAATAGTAGCACAGGAACGTTCAATCTTGTGGACTTTGATTTCAACTCAGCCAATAACCCTAATTGGCGAATAACTCAGAATGAACAATTAGATTATAACAGAACAGGGGAGATTATTTCATCCCGAAAAAATAGGTTATACACGAAAACAGTTTTTGGGAATAACTTGAATATTCCGAAAGCTGCGATTTCAAGTCCTATAGAGGAATTTGATGCTACTTATTCTGGTTTTGAGGACTTCTATGGATTACACTCTATCCTTGATTGGAATAATGAAGATTACAAGAAGGAAATTTGGTTTTTGGATGGTGAGGTGAGTTTGGATGAACCCGCTACTTCTTGGCGAGTGCCTGACAATCCTTGTAGCAATACCCTTCCTGCTACTCAGCAACCCTACATAAAAGAGCTGAATCATGTATTAATCAACAACGTTACGGGACTTCAAGCGGGTGATCAGGTGAGAATTGAATTGATCGGAAGTTCACACGCGATTCCTTCAGGATACGTTTTTGAGATTGAAACAACGGTATCAGATATTGTATTATTGACAAGTCCAATTGACGGGATGGACTACGCATTATGTGTCTCGGATCCAATTATCTTTCCTGAAGAAGATGGTACATCTTCAGCAATTGGTGAGCCCTACGGTAGTCCTTCAGGAGTGATTATTGAGGTTGATGAAACTGCTGATTGGACAATTGAGGAAACGATTGTTACAAACTTAAAAGGAGAGTATAACCTTTCTAAGACTTATGCCCGAACAGGAAAATACAGCTATAAGCTACCTACAATCAGGGAGCAAGGCGGAACTCCAAACAAAACGGCTGTTCGTCCGATTAAGCTCGAAGCCCCATCGCCTGCATTTGCTTGTTTGGATCCTTATGTTGCACCATTAGCAATTAATCAATGTCAATGGTCGTATGAGGCTTCGGTATGGTTAAAGTACGATTCGGATGTTACTTCTATTGGTGTTGGTGATGGAGTTGTGTTAAAAAGTGCCGATAATCAAGGAGATGCAAAGTATCAACGTGGAGATGTGAGTGAATCCGATAATCAACAGGGAGTAAAAATTATTTGTGACGTGTATAATTTTGATCATACAGTATTGCTAGAAAGAAAAGAATTCTATCCTGACGCACTTTCTGATAACTGGAAACAATACACGGTAAATATGCCAGTATCAAAAGGGGGGATCAAATGGCTCGATGTTTATGTTCAAAACGAGCGTGAGCAGATAGGAGTATCTGTTACGGAGCACAAATCGTTGTTTGCAGACGATATCATTATTTACCCTACAGGATCCAAATATTCGTACACCACATATGATAAGTTTGGTAACGAAACGTATGTTACGAACAATAATGATGTGTTCACGGAATCTGTGTTTGATGAAAAGGGTAGACCTATTTTACAAAAGAATGCATACGGTACTATGGTATCGGAGCAGGAGTATTTTGAAAACCCGAATTGGTCAAATCAAAATAACCATGTGACAGAACGTGCATGGGTTGCAAATGGTATTTACAACGAGACGCGTTATTACCTAGATGGATTTGGTAAAACGAAGCAGGTAATGATTTCTGACCTTGCTCGTAACGCGCGTATCGTGTCGGAATCAAATTATTTTAATGAAAAAGGTTTCGTTACAGCATCATTTAAACCGTATGCTTTGATCGGATCTACATTAGAAGATCGCTATGACACCGATTTCATTTTCAATGTACAGGACATGTACAGTTCGAGTAATGCACTTACGGAGGTTACCTATGAGACAAAACCAGAAATGAGAGTATCAACGATGTCTCCTCCGCGGGAGAATAGCGAAAGTCCAATTGTTGCTTCTCAACAGGATTATGTAACAATTTCCGCGTTGACTGCTCCTTATGGAACAACATCGGCAACACAAAGTTATCCAGCTGGTAGCTTGTTGGTACATGAATTGACAGATGCAAATGGAAATGTAACGAAGACTTACATGGATAACTTAGGTCGGGTGATTATGGAAGAGCATCCAATTGGTGAGGATCACATTCAAAATGCAGATGGTTCGATTACAATGACAACAGGAAATGCAGTCGCCCAAACGTGGTTTGTGTATGATCCTGAGGGACGATTAATTAAGGTGGTTGACCCATCTGGAAAGGAAAGCACGTATGAGTACAATAGTTTAGGTGTTGTAACAAAGAAATCAACAGTTGACAAAGGAACATCTGAACTTCGCTATGATAAATATGGTCAGATTCGTTTTATTCGAGATCAAAAAGATATCGATGCAACGACTTCAAATACATTTAATACAGACCAGTTTGCTTTCTGGAAATACGATGAATGGGGAAGAATAATTGAAACGGGACAGAAGCAAGCAGCTCCTTCTCAACCAGTATTCACAGGGCAATTGTATTTTGATGACTATTCGAAAATTGATGATCAAGCGTTCCCATTGGTCTCAGATCCATTAGTGGAAATCCACCAAAGCTTTAAATATGACGGTTCACGTGATCTATTTAATAGTGATGTAGTGTTATGTGAGACCGTATATCACGATCACACCGTAAATGGAGATTTAACGATAATTGCTCTAACACAGGATGAGAAGTGTTATGATTACATGGCCGATGGGCAGATTGCGACAGTTCATTACAACTACCAAGGGTTGGATGAGCATACAATTTCGTACACCTACAATAATGTTCGTATTCCAATTGGAAAGCGTTACTCTCATCCAACTGAAAGCGGATATGATTTTGAATGGAGAACGAACCTAGATAACTTTGCCCGACCTCAAACAAATGTATCAATATGGAACGGTGTTCAGACACAGACTGGGCAATACTACTACGATGTGTTAGGGAATCTTTTGGCAAAAGGATTAGGAGCTACAGGAAATACAGCCGACCCTCATTTGGATTATCAGTTCTACCGATTCGATATTCGAGATCAACTGACTCACAACACTTCGAAGCATTTCCGATTTGGATTAAAACATGATCCTCAAGGTAATATTACGGACCAATATTGGAGCAACGAGATGTTTGATCCAACAACTGGCGCCAATGTAGATATTAACCAATACCATTATTACTACGATGATATGAATCGTTTGATTGGTGCCGATTATCTTTCAGGAACTATGACGGAGAATGCCTTCGCGGATTTCGATCAATTGTTTGGAAATATTCCAAATGACTTCTTATGTGGTGTGAACAGCATTGCGGTAGATGAATATATGGAACCTGTTATTTTTGAATTTGAACAAAATATTGAAAATGGTACAAACCCTGATGAATCAACTGAAGCGTTGAATGGCTTGAATATACTTATCGCGGAATACAAGCAAATGGATATTGCATACAGTCAGATGAGTGAATCAGAGAACGAGTCGTTTTTGAATGCATACATTCGAAAGATGAATCGTGGAAATGTTGATTCAAAAGCCTACGAATTATACCGTGCAGATCAAGAGGGTGATACCGATCATATTGATTTTGTAAAAGATGAGGATGTTCCGATGTCCCCTGTGAAGTTGAAGTACACGAAGATCTTGATGTCAGGCGTGCCATACAGCGCCTCTGTTCAATGTGACCCTAATGAAAATGCTACGGTATATGGCTTTTTACCAACGTTTCCTTACCCTACAACTGTAACGAATCTTCCGAAGTACGACGCAGCGTATTGGTATACGGAAAATGGAAACATTACAGACCTGAATAGAAATGACGAGGGAGGAGTGAAAACAGAGCAAGGTTATAGCTATAACGCTTCTAACAACCAATTATCAACAGTTGATTGGAATCAACAAGGTGTGCCATCCGAAACACACGCAATGTCTTATGATGCGAATGGAAACATTTTGAACGAGATGTTTGTGGGGACAGCTCCTCAAAATTCTATCTCTGAAGGCAGTCCAGATGGAAGTTTTATGTATGATGATTACGATGAGCTTCCAACTTCGATCACGATAGACGGACAAACACGAAACTATCGATACGACAATAACGGACAGCGAATTGTTAAAGAAGTTGATGCTAACGACAAAAACTACTATCTTGATGGGGTGGTTATCGATCAAAACAATGAAGTAATCAGTTACCAGACACCTGAAGGGTATGTAACAGTTTCCAGTGATGTGGGAACAGGATTGTTAATCTCTGATTATTTCTATAATGTAAGCGACTGGTTAGGAACCAACCGTGCCATTATGGACGCGAATGGAAACATTTTAAACGCCCACGATCATTATCCGTTTGGTAAGCGCATGCCTGGAAGACACATGGTAACAGACGCTGAAGGAAATCGATACCAATATACAGGTCATGAATTCGATGAAGAAACGGGGTATGGGTATCATGGAGCGAGGTACTACAATCGAGAATTGGGACGTTATATGAATGTGGATCCTCTGGCAGAGCAGTTTCATAGTTGGAGCACTTACAATTATACCATGGGGAATCCAATCAATTTGATTGATCCCACTGGAATGGGGCCAGAGGATATTGGAATATATACTGTTGATAAAATGGGTAACGTAAAGCATATTAAGACAGTAGAGTCTAATGAAGAGTACGATATGCTTTACAGGGCGGACGATTGGGAAAGTAAGGAGTATTATGGAAATCGAATAAGTTTACAGGATCAAGGTTTTTTAGCCGGTTTGCTTGAGTCAAGTGTACCAGCCGCAGATAATAAAAAGGATCTATTTGTTCTGTTCGAATTCATGAGTCAAAATACCGTTATTGAGTGGGGAGCCTCAGGTTATAAGAATGGTAATGAACCTACGAAATATGTAATAAAAAAAGGAAATCTTGTTGAGGTTTCAAATAGTGCATTGGCCGATGCGACATATGGAGTCACGAATAAAACATTTAATCTTCATAGTCATCCTTTACCTTATGGAATTTATTCACGAGACAATTCTAACAGGCCTTCTGGAGGAGATATTGATCATATGAGGAAGCAGAAGGAGGCCTTTGAAAAGGCGAATAAAAAACTGCCAGATTACTTTTATGTCCTTAATGCGAGTACAAAGACTTTATTTCGCTATAATACTGCAGGTGAAAATGGAACGTATATTGGAATAGGCCAGGTAAATTCATGGAAAGATTTAAATAGACTTGTAAAATAATGAGATCACTTTTTTTAATTATGTTAATTTCGGTACTATCTATTAGCTGCGAAGTTGATTCTGCTAGTGAAAGACAAGAAAATTCATTTTTCAAAGTGCCATATGCGAATGAGCGTTTGAAAAACTACATGGACTCTTATAAAGATGGTGATAGTAGTGAAATCTATACTTTATATTTCGATACGGACACAACTGTTATTTTTTCGAAAGCATTATACGTTAAAAAAGATGATCTGGTTGGTTACAGTTACATAAATGATGATGTGATACTGCTATATGCTAAGTCGGTTAATCAATTCATAGATTTAAATAAGTTCAGGAGTGATTCAATCACGAAATTTCCCTATCTTAATCAAGTAGACCAGCTTTGGCCTTTCGATCCGATTGAAAAGAAATATGATTTAAAGAATAAAGTTGAGATTAAGATTTTTGAAGGGGTAGATGCCCCTGTCTTACTAAAGGATTGAGAACATACTTGAGTGTAAATAAAGCACTCTTAACACATGAAATAATTGTTATTATCTTGTTTTGATAGTTACGTGACATGTATTGAGGAATCTACAAGGCTTTCGTTGTATATTATCGAGAGTGATGGGTGACTAAATATAAATAATTGGTCCTGTAATTTACCACAAATAAAGAATAGGAATATAAAAGCATAAAGTGTTAGAGTAAATTTGTTCTGGAGTCGTAACGTATGATCATTCTGTGGACTAAAGAATCAATGTGAAATGAATATTATTCGGATACATCTTTGGGATTTCTTGTTGAAAAACTCTATCTTTTTATTGTGTCTCTTAGTACAAGTTAAAGGCTTATCTCAAGAACCGCTATACCAATGGACAAAACAATTTACTCCAGTTTCAGGTTTCAGTGGTGGGGGAGGCTTTGAGTTTGCAAGTGTCATAGGCATGGATGAAGATAACGATGGTAACCTTGTACTCTTGGGATATCATGATTTTAATACTATAGTTTTGGATCCATTATCGATTAATGGAGAAGCGGGAGACTCATTAGTGGAAGGGGGAAAAGCGTTCATAGCGAAATTCACTCGAAACGGGAACCTTATTTGGCATAAAACAATTGAAGGGACTGAAAGTCAATTTTCAAACATTGAAGGACTTAGTGATTTGAAGCTTGGGTCTGACGGAAGTGTTGTGTTTTGTGGAAATTTTCATGGACAGGTTGATTTTGATCCAGGAGAAACAGAAAACTTTCTTACGACATGGACTTCAAATGGTTTAAAATTCGTACTCAAACTGGATAGAGATGGAAACTTTGTATGGGTTCGAACATTTTCGCCTGACACTTCGACATCCCTTTATCAAGGATTCAAAATGAACTTTAATGATATTGAGTTAGATTTAGATGATAATATCTATATAGCAGGATCGGTATATGGGAGGTGGGATATAGATCCTGACCCTGCTGATACATTGTATATTCCTGATTATCATTTTGGGCTTGATGGATATTTACTCAAGCTTTCGAGTAACGGTGACTATGTTTGGCATCAGGTTTTCGGTACATCGGGTGAACATCATCCAGACAACGCCTATTTGATTAAACGAGGTTTGGATAATGATCTCTACTTTGGTTGCTCGTACCTTGATTCAATTGTTATCAATGTGGCTGGACAGGATGTATTGCTCAATCATCCTCCAGGTGTATTTGCGGATGATTTGGATTACTTCATGGCTAAAATGGATACTTCTGGGCAGTTTGAATGGGTAACAAGAATTGTTGGAAATGGTGGGCAATGGATCAGAGAGATAGAGGTGGATACAAATGGTGAAATTTACGCATGTGGTTCCTTCGTTGGTTCCGTTACGATGTACCCCTTTGTTCCTGGTACGTATGCCTATTCACCATTTAATACCACATTACAGGAGTACCTTCCTGATGCATTTGTTATTAAATATACGTCTACTGGAGTTCCTATCTGGGGAAAGGTAATAACATCACTTTACACCGATGCATTGTATCGGATTGAATTAGATGAAGATAATGTATATTTTGGTGGGACTACGGGAGATTCAGTGTACGTTGGAAATGAATTCATGGGATATTTGGAAACACTTAATATTTCGACCTACAATAATCATAGAGGAACAATTTTGCAGGTTTCAAAAGAAGGAGAAACAGGTTGGATGAAACGATTTGAATCAAGTGGGAATGCCGCTTTAGCAGAATTCATTGTGAGTGGGAATGATATTTTCACATCTGGGTCATTTTCATACCAAGCAGATTTCGACTTGAGTGATAATGGGTATGAATACCTTTACACTGATGCACCGTTCAAGAATCACGGTTTCCTTCACAAAATGATCTTCTCCGAAGATACCTTCAATGTATCTCAATATGCTATATATCCCAATCCATTTGAAGATCTTGTCAATCTCTATGTGAAAGATTTTGAGAACACGGAGGTAACAGTTTTCGATATTCAAGGACGTTTACTTCGAGAAATAGGCTTAAATGGGAAAATTACATCCATTGATTTAAGTGAAAATGCCGCTGGAGTTTATGTGTTGGTTCTCAAAAATGGTGAGAAAAGAGAAAGCGTGCGAATCGTCAAGCAATAATTTTGATCCAAATTTCGGACCTCTGCTCAATACGGGTTTCTGTAGAGTAAGTTCTTGAGATTGTTACCAACGAAGAAATTGTTTGTAATATCGAAAAAGACACTCGTATCTTCAAATTCGCAGAAAGAAATGATTAATTCGTTCTCATTATTTTCCACATAAACTTCTGATGAAAGGAATCCCATATCATCATAGGAAAAAGTTGATATGTGAATGAATGAGCCAGAATCACGCGCAAACATAATTTGATTTTCTATGATGCTATCTGCAGTTGGGTAGTCTCTGTGGCATAAAGTGTACATGCCTGTTGGTGGTATGGCATGATTAAAGGCGAACTCTATATTCTGAAAGAAAACATGAGACTGAGCATCAGGAAAGAAGTTACTTCCCCCTTGTTGAAATAGGTTTACACTATTGACAGATTCCTGAACAGCACAGGGTGCAACATTAGGGGATGCTTCTACCTCCGGAGTTAATGAAGAAATTGTTTCATCTTTCTTGCATGAAATTGCGAGAAAAAGGAAGACCAAAATCGAAAAAATGAATGAGTTAATAGTTGGTTTCATGTAAATAAGTACTGATCAATTAATTCAAAGATACAGAATTAGAGAGGATCGTAGCAATTCTATTCGCTTTTCTGTGATGACAAAAGATAGAAACAAAGAGGATGAAGGTGATAATTTTGAAGAGGAGAGTTTTTACAAAATGATGGATGAATTAACGATTCGAATAATTCGTCAGGTGGAACAGCATTACACCAAAGAGGAATGGATAGAGGAGAACGAAGCAAAACAGCTTTTGGGGATCAAAAGTAAATCGAAGTTACAACAGTTGAGAGACGTGCTGAAAATCGAGTTTAGTCAGTTTGGGAAGATTATTCGATATAGTAGAAGTAGTATTATGGATTTTTTGGAATCCAACCGTAAAGGACTTAGTCGATACTAAAAAAAACGCAAAAAGAACGCAAACCGAAAACAAAAAGGGTTTCAGAAATCTCTGAAACCCTTTATTTGTCTATTGTGAGCCCGCTAGGATTCGAACCTAGGACCGCCTCCTTAGAAGGGAGGTGCTCTATCCAGCTGAGCTACGAGCCCGAATTTGAACCAATTTAGCAAAAAAAAGGGATGATTGCTCATCCCTCTTCTAGTCGGGGTGG
>JABXHO010000113.1 GCA_013373595.1 Flavobacteriales bacterium
CAACAAACCCTTGTTTTACAAACTCTTCCCCTGTGGATGATTCACCAGATATTTTGTAAAAATAGGTACCTGGGGAAACTGCATTTCCGTGTTTATCTCTCCCGTCCCAAGCAAAATTTGGTTCATCAAACTGCTGAATGGTACTTCCCCAACGGTTCACGATAATACATTCCAACGAAGCTATTCCCTCGTATGAAATTAGTGAAAAAACATCATTCATCAAGTCGCCGTTCGGAGAAAACACATTTGGCACTGCTATATCACAACCGTATAATACTTCAACAAAAAATGAATCGGGTTCCGACACACAGCCTTGACTTGTTGCATACACGTAAATCATTCCGCTTTGCTCTACGTTAAGTGTTGCTTCAGAACTTCCAGACGTACTTTCGGACCACGTGAACGTGCTTCCCGCAACAGTACTTGAAGCTTGAACAGTTAAAGATTCTCCCACACAAATTTCGGCATCGGAAGGGGCCTTTACCTCTGGTATCGGGTTTACAATGACTGTTATTTCTTCTTGCGTCGCTGGACATAGCCAGTAATTTCCAGATACGGAATACGTTTCTGTTGCAGTAGGAGTAACCGTTATTTGAGGCGTTGTTTCAAGCGTGGACCACTCGAAGGTCATTCCTTGAATGTTTCCTTGTGCTGTTAAATCAGAAGACTCTCCTTCACAAAGCTCCGTATCTCCAACAATGTTTACGTCCAACGCAGGAATTACCTCAATCGAAACAGTATCATATCCCTCGCAACCTTGTGTGTTCGTTGCTATCACCGAAAAGTCTGTTGAATTCGTCGGGCTGACAAAAATGGTGTTTCCTGTTTGATTCCCTGGACTCCAACTGTATTGAACGTTGGCATTTGCTGTGCTCGCTGTGAGTTGCACCTCCTCACCTACACAAAGCGTATCACTTGAGGCCGTAATTTGCACTTGTGGAGATGCCGAAACGTGAACCAATCGCGTGTGAAGGTCCGAAACACATCCATTTGCATTTTCTCCTGTTACGTTGTATATCGTTGACGAATTGGGAGACACGTTCAACGTAGCTCCTTGAATATTTCCAGGGTTCCACGTGTATGTTAGTGCTTCATTTGAAGATGCCGTTATGCTTGCCACTTCTCCAGCACAGATTGTATCGTTGGGTGTTACCGTGATAACCGGCTTTGGTAATGTTCCCACTTGAATTGTATCGGTTTCAAAACAGAAGGACGAAAAGCTGATATCATCAAGGGCGAAATCGTTGCCTCCTACTGACGTATTTTGATTCACAATACAAATTTGAGCCGATGTAGCTGAGCCTGAATTCCACACTTGGAAAAACTGACTCCATTGACATCCTTGCGCGCTTGGAGAAAATATTCCTCCCAAGGGAGATCCATTTATTGAAAACTGAAGTTGAGCTACGTTTGGATCGTTTAAGGCAGATGATACCCATGTACTAAATTGGTAATCGGTGTTGGGCGTAACGGACACTGTTTGGCACCAAACATTTGTGTTCGGAGTACCAGATCCATTCACAACCATCATTTGCGTTCCAGGGTTGGGCGTGTGATCTGAACAGTTGCTAAAGTTTGAGTGAACTAAATTGGGAGATGACGTTATTGCGTAGGTTCCTTCATTTGAAACTGCACCATACGTTCCGCCTGTTCCTAAGGTGTAATCGGTAGAAATTCCTGAGTTACCCTGTTCAAAATCACCGTTTGTTACGAGGTTTCCTGAGAGTTGAGCGACTTGTACCCAATAAGTTCCACTTTGAAATACGGATCGTGTTTGACCCGTAGAATTATTATCCCATAAATAACTAATGTATCCAGATCCTGCATTTAAAACAAGTGATTGCCCTTCACAAAACGATGTGTCATTTCCTAAATCGGGAGGCACTATCGAGCATTGCCCGTAGGCAGTATTTACGATGCTAATAACCATCAAAGCTTGAAAAAAGCGCATGCAAATCTGTTTCATATTCTTATGTTGAGATGATAATCAAAACAAAACGGAGAAAGGCCCTCACCCTTCTCCGCTTCTATTGTCCACAAAAAAACTATCGAACTACTACTTTCTGAATTGTGGATTTTCCATTCGTCGTAATCTGTACGAAGTACACACCAGCATTCCAACCGTCAACATTTACGGTGTAAGAACCGTCAATTTTAACTGTTTCCATAACTTGGGCACCCGTTACTGCGACTACAGACATATATGCTTCAACTGATTCGTCTACTGTTACTGTAAAGTTTGTTGAAGCTGGGTTTGGATGGATTTTCACCATTTCTACACCTTCCTCATCAATCGATACTGTATTTATTAACTCAAACTGTTCTGTTACCGTTGTGCTTCCACACATGTTCGACAAGACTACAGAAACGTCTACAAGACCATCTTGCGTATACGTGTGTGACACTGTACTTGGCGCGTTTGACACATTTGTTCCATCACCGAAATCCCAATCGTATGTTTGAGCGTTCACTGCATTCATTACAGTAAATGTGTACGTTGGGAAAGCTCCTTGCATAAAGATGGTGTTCGCAGATGGTGCATCAATTACATCAACGTTGATTGTTCCGATTCCCACACAACCGTTTGCATCTGTTACGTAGGCAACATATGCTCCTGAAGTTGATACCGAAATTGTTTGAGTTACCTCGTTGGTATTGCTCCATGTGTACGTAGAACCAGCATTTCCAGCGTTAAGTACCAATACGTCTCCCTCACACAATGTTGTATCGCTACCCAAATCAACTATTGGGTTTGTGTTGATGATCTCGATTGTTTGTACGTTTCTACTACACGCTGCTGTTGCATCTTTGGAAACCCACACGTGGTATGTTCCTGGCGTTAAGTTATCGAATGTTGTTGCTGTTTGCCATGTTGTTGGAACATCTGTTGGTGATCCAGCAGAAATTCCATAAACCATCGAAGATGACTCAACATCCAGATTAGCAATTGCGTGTCGCTGTGCGTCTCCTCCTGTTGCAGCGGAGAACAAGTGATTCCATGTCGATACGTCAGCTTCTTTGTACGCTTGAGGCATATCGATGTCTTCGAAAATAAGTGTTCCATTCACCCACAAGCTAGCACGACCTTCTCCATTAATTGTGAACTCAACTGGAATATCCGTTAGTCCTTTCCAAGATGAAACGTCTGTGGAGTACGCAAGTGTTTCTGTACTTGTAGGGCCAAAGGCATCGTTTCCTGTCCATCCGTATACCAAGTAGATTCCTGGTTGGTTTCCATTTTGATTACTGTTTCCAGCTGCATCGAAAGAAAGACGCAATTTCGTTCCTCTTCCGTTTGGTCCATTTCCGTTAGATCCTTGTGTCGCATCGTCTCCAAATGAGTAAGCAATACCGTCTGCTCCTCCTGTTCCGTAATTGTTGATCGGAAGGTCTGTTGTAAGGTCGAAGCTCATTGAGAAATTGTTGTTCCCTCCGTAGCTATTTCCTCCGAAATCAATTGATGCATAACCTGATACACCTGTTTGAGATGGTGTCAACTCCAAACGGTCTTGGTTTTGAGATGCACTTCCTGTCATTGTAACCGATGATAAGTTTGCACTTGCATCAAATGTATTTGCGTAAACGCTTTGAACTTCTGGTTGCCCAAAAATGTTTGATAGGCTTGCCGAACCTCCCATGTTCAAACAGTTGTAGCTTTCTACTGCTACATCTGCTCCAAATCCAACTACTACTTGAATAGCAACTGAATCCAATGGATTTGTACATGCTGAGTTTTGTGCTTGTCCGTAAATAACAAATACAGAATCATCTGCTGGAATAAAGCTGTATGTACTTGAAGCACTCCACGTTTGTAATTCTGTTGTTCCATCTTCTTCCAAGAATCGGAACGACCAAGAGCCTCCACCAGCAACTGTTGGCATCGCAGAGACATCAACAGAAACCATACTTCCAGAAGTACAGATTTCACCTGGTGTCACGAATAAGTCTGTTACTACATCAGAAGCGGGAATAATTACTGAGGTGTCTGTGTTTGAACATCCATTCAAATCTGTTCCTGTAACCACGTATGAAGTCGCTACAGTGGGCGATGCCACAACAGTTGCTCCAGTTCCTGTATTTAAGCTTGAAGCTGGCGTCCATGTATAGGTGTCTGCTCCAGAAGCATTAATCGTTGCTGTTCCTCCTGGGCAAACTGCTGCCTCAGTTAAGTCAACTACAACTGTTGGTAATGGGTTTACTGTAAGTGTAATTGGGTTTGAAGCTGTTGATGATCCAGAAAGAGCACAACCAACTACCAATTGGTAATCTGCTGTTGTCTGTAAGTTATCTGCTAAATAAGATGTTCCTGTTTCTCCAACGATATCCTCCCAAGTTGAAGATGTTGTATTAAAGGATTGCCATTGATACGTAATTCCGTTTTCCAAAACTGCGTTGTCGATACTGAGCGTTGTTGCATCTCCAGTACAGAGCGATGATCCGTTTGAACTAAGAATGTTAGATACGGCAGGCGTTCCAGCACAATCTGGAAGTGGAGTCATTTCGAATTGAATATTCGGCACGAAACCATTTCTACCAAATGCATTTTCAGGGTTCGCTGGATCGGGATTTATACCATCTGAGTAATAATAAATCGATCTATCTGATCCTAAATCAGACTTTTGCCAGTATCCATTTGTAGTACCGTAGCCCGGTTGGTTTTCATCTACCGCAACTACAATATTGCTCGTACCATCCCAAATGAAAGGAGTTGTGAGTTGGACTTCAATCCAGTTTCCACCACCAAGCATTGTAACCGTTCCGCTGAAACAATTCTCTAATTGATTGATGTCTACCCAATCTGAATTGGAGTTAAACGATGTTTTTGTCGTATTTCCGAGGAGTACTGTCCAGTTATCGCTGTTGTTGTTTGCCCCACTTTCAAAGTAGAAGCGAACGGCTGTAATTTCATTTAAGCCAGATGCTGCTCCAGCGCCTGTCAAATCAGAAGCTGTGTAAATCTGTTGTGTGTAGGAGTAACCGTAATAAGCTGTTATCGGATAGTTTAATGTTGTTCCTGTTTGTGTTCCCACCTGAACAGTAGTTTGTCCAAAAGAACAGAGTGCACTCATTCCAAATAGCGTGCTTAGCGCAACACCTTTGAAACCAGACACCATGGGTTTAAGTCGTTTCAATTTCATAGAGTTAAAATTTTACATTGAAACAACAATTTGTAAACATCTAATACAAATTAGTGACGGGACAAATACGGGACAATTGTGTTCTCTTTTCTCTTTCTTAGACCAACTAAACACTGTCTATCAGCGATTTAAGTTCGTTTCGGTCGAGAATGCCGAGTTTCTTTCTAAGGCGTAGGTTCGTTTTCCTTACTGAGTCCACTCCAATTCCAAGTGCTTTGGACATTTCGGTTGTTCCTAGGTTCAGCTTAATCAAAACGATCAGTCGAATCTCCGCATTGGTTAAGTCGGGATAGGTTCTTTCAAAATACGCGAGAAATCCTTCAAATCGCTGGTCGAATAAACGGCGAAACTTGTGCCACCCTTCATCAGTCAGTAGCAAGTGTGAATTGATTTTTTCGCTCAGTTCTTCCCGTTGGGTATCATCAACTTTATCCTGCCACTTTTGAATTTCATCATTTAGCGCAAAAACAATTTCATTTTTTTCCATGAGGTTTTGAAGTGCGGTATTCAAATCTTCCTCCACGCGTTCCATATTCTCACGTATTCGCTGGCTTTTCAACTCAAATATTTCCTGTTCTTTTTTGCGGCGTTTACTGATTTGTCGGATGATGATAATCGCTCCAATTAACAATAAAATCAGGCCACTCCATAAACTGACGATGAGTACCGTAGCGGCTTTTCGTTTTTGATGCAGCTCTTTTATTTCGGACTGTTTTCGCTCGAATTCCAATTGAAATTCTATGTTTTGAATCGTAGTGAGGTCACTCGCGCGTCGCATCGAGTCTTCTACTTGTTTTTGCAAACGATAGGTACCTAGCGCTTGTTCAAAATCTCCTATGTACTCGAAAAAATCCGTTTTTGCTCGGTAATAATCAATCGGTGAAACTTCCGAAGAATGTTCGAGCATCAAAGAATCGAGCAGTTGAATTTTTTGCGTTGCGTCTTTTATTTTGCCTGTTGTCAAATCGACTTGAGCCAAGAGGCTTAACGCGTTCAATGCACTCTTCCATTGCGCATGATCTACGCTCAGATTATAATCGATTTCCAGGTATTTTCTCGCTTTTGACACGTCCTTTTTGACATAGTATAACAAGCCTAGGTTCCCCGAAATAACACCGTACCAAGCTTTGTTATTCTCTTTCTTGGCAAGGTTACTTGCACGTACAAAGTATGATTCTGCCGCTTTGGTATCAAATCGTTTATTGTAAATCAAGCCCATCGTGTTCAGCATGGAAATCCTGTTCTCTGAAAGTAAACCTGGGCATCGAAATCCTTTTTCAAACATTTCTTCGGCCTTTTTCAGTCGACCAAAGAAATAATACGAATGCCCCATCACTTCGTAAAAGCGACAAATATGCTTGACGGTGGTCGAATCACTTTCTTCTAAACGCGCAATTTTATACAGAAAAGGATATGCTTCCTTGAAATGGTCCGCACGCTGCAATCGATCCCCAGCTGCAAAAAGTACATCGACATACTTCGGCTGATCCGCAAGGATAAAATCCTTGATGAACACAATCAATTTGATGAACTCATCCTCCGTTGTTCTGTTTTTCTCAAAGTCGCAGATATACTTCTTGAGATTCGAGTTTACGCGGCTTAAAGTCGATGATCCAACGAGTGCTTTTACTTCACTCTTTGCTTTACTTAATTCTATTGAATGAGCGAACGAATACGTACAGATGAAAAGTACCAACAAACAAGAAATTGCTCGTAGAACGAGCGCAGTATATGATCTGTATGTTCGCTTGTCTTTCAAGGCAAGAGGTTTAGGAGTCCTCTAATTTACATTTAGTATCTGAAGGATCAAAATTTAAAACTCGCTAAGCTTAATCGTTTAAATAGAGGGTTTCGCTAATCTTGATGAATTGAATGACTGCCATACTCCACCATTTTTGGTATTAACCAATACTCCATTTCATGGGTTTGTACAACGAAACAGCCATTTTTCGACTGTCGTGAAACGGCATTTTCGTAGAGAATATCTCCGCTTAGATAGTTCATTTCTGAGAAGAATTCGGTTTCTCTGGATACTCACAATTTCTTTCGAAAACAGTCAAAAACGGAAGGTACTTTTAAGTCAACGGCTCGGTCTGGGCGTCGATCTTGAAAGTTCTCGCTGTATGTATATTCGTAGCCCATTTTTTCGTACCATGTCCTCAAACGATTCTTGCCAGGCATTTGAAAATCACGTGGACGTAAAATATCAATTACCATGTAATCTGATCCATCCAAACGCGCCTGATTTTCGGCCACTTCAATCAATTTGGAGCCTATGCCTTTTCCTTCCGCACTTGAATGCACTCCGAGTAAACCGAAACTACTTTCTTGAGCATTGACTTTCTTCAAATAAAGTGTCCCAACAAGTTGACCGTTGAGTGCTGCACCCAAAATCACCTCATCATCTATCAATTTCTGAAATTCATGTTCTGGCAGCCGAACGTAGTTCTCTCCCCAAATTTCAACTTCAGTACGTGCGTAGGCATCGCGCATGATTTCATAAAGTTCCGTGCACTGACTTGGCGAAAACACGTCATTTTTCGAGGAGTAGATCGTCAACAATTGGCTCATTTCAATTTGTTTTTTGCACTCGAGGCAATGGTTTTTTGTAGTGAATCCCTATCGGTTTTGACTTTGCTTTTTTTGCATTCAAGGTATACGTTAAAATATATCGTGTGTCTTGATGTGGAATTTTTTCTCGTCCTATATCGCAATAATAGAGGAATAAAGAATCTTCAACGATGCTCGCCGAGCCATCAAAAACATAGGCCCCGCCACCTGTAAATTCAACTTGAACGGTCAGCGTTTTTCCCTCCTTTTTCTGTGAAATGATTGTTGGATTTTTGTAAAACTTCAACCACTCTTTGTGCTCCCGCAAAATAGCTTCTCTCAATTTTAAATCCATTGTATCTCCAAAACTACTAACGATAAAACCCATTGTATCGGGAATTGTTTGTAGTACGGAATCTCTATCCAAATAGGTTTCGTACGACCGTTCAAATGCGAAATCGACGAAAACTTGCTCCATTTTGTCTCTGTCAGAATGGTTTTGCGACGCACACGATGTGAGCAATAGTGTAAACAGGCCAATAACGAGTTGTTTTGTCATATTACTTTGGATAAACCCTCAGCTTGAAGGTACAAAAATGTCTGTTTAGTAGTCGGAAGCATCGCCACATGGGTTTTTCTCCCGGTTGATTCCACAGCGATCATTGTTTTTCGGCTCTTTCCGAAAAGGATTGATGATCCCCCATTCTCTCGAGGTAGGTTCTTGCTTCTTCTCTAAGTGCTTCGTGTTGCTCTTTGTGTTCTGCTCTTTCATTTAATCTTCTGACGTCTTTCTTTGCGAAACCTTACTTACAATAACCAGAAAGCATTTCATAAAACGAAAGTACATAGAAAAAGGTCAGCGGGAGCCGACCTTTTCCTTTTTAACTGTGATACCAATAACAGTTATTAAACCTAACCTAACTAACCCTATGAAGAGATTTTTATTACTACTACAGTTTGACGAATTTCCCTAGAGCAACTTTTTCATCCTCTGCTACACGGATAAAATAGTTTCCATTCTCTAGTTCGGAAATTGTAACTTTTCCGTCAACTGAAGTTCCTTTTTTCACTGTAATTCCATTTGCATCGATGATTTCGTACTCACCGCTTGTTACCACGTTGAAGTGTACTTCCTCTGATGCTGGATTTGGATATACAGCGATTGTTTCGTTTTCAATTTCGTCGATTGATGCCGTTCCTGGAATCAATACTTTGTCAATAACATGCACAACACCGTTATCTGATGTTACATCTGCCATTTCAACGTTTGCGTCGTTAATCATTACTCCTGAAGAAAGATCAACCAAAATGTCATTTCCTTCTAAAGTAACGACTGTTCCGCTAGTCAAATCTGTCGATAATACCGTTCCATCTAAAGTGTGGTACAATAAGATGTCACCTAAGTTTGGAAGTGCTAAGATTCCGTTGATATCTGTGTTCAACTCTGCTGCTAAATTATCGAATGCTTGATCTGTTGGAGCAAATACTGTGAACTCAGAAAGTGGATTTGTTAATGCTGGTAACAACTCTGCTTCAATTACTGCTGAAGTTAATGTTGAAAATCCATTGTCGATTGCAACGTCTACTACTGTTTCTGAAGGCAAAACAACTGCGTCAAGAACGTGTACCACTCCATTGTCTGAAGTAATGTCTGTGCTGACAACTTGCGCTTGATTCGCGAATACATCTCCTGTACTGTTCACTGTCATTTTCAATGAGTTCGTTGTGCTTAGCGGTTGAGCAATCAAACCGTTTGTTACGTCTGCTGCCATTACTTCTGAACCGAGCACGTGGTAAGTTAAGATGTCTGCCAAGTTTGGAAGAGCCAATAACCCATTAATATCTGTGTTCAATGCTACTGCAAGATCGCTAAATGCTTGATCTGTTGGCGCAAAAACTGTGTACGTTCCAAAAGGATCTGTCAAAGCTGGAAGCAATTCCGCTGTGATTACTGCTGTTGTAAGTGAAGTAAAGTTGTTGTCAATGGCTACATCTACAACTGTTTCCGAAGGAAGTACAACTGCGTCAGTTGAGTGCACAACACCGTTATCTGTTGATAAATCTGCCGCATTTACCATTGCTTGGTTCACGTATACGCTTCCCATTGAAGTTTTCGTCAATTTCAATGAATTCGCTGTATTGAGAGGAACTACGATGTCGCCATTGTTAACGTCTGCCGCAGGAACTGTTGTTCCCAAAACATGATAAAGGAGAATGTCAGACAAGTTCGGAAGTGCCAAAAGACCATTAATATCCGTGTTCAACTCTGCTGCTAAATCATCAAATGCATTATTATCTGGTGCAAAAACTGTTAGTGTTGCACTTGGATCTTGAAGTGCGCTCTCCAAACCTGCTTGCTGAATCGCTGCAGCGAGAGAAGTATGGTTTGGACTTGTTGCAATCACATCATCGTATACGTTTGTTTGGGCATTCAAACCGAGAACACCCAAAAAAAGCATCAAGGAGAGTGATGTCATTTTTAATATTGGTAGAGATTTCATTTTCATAATCTATAATTGTTTAACTTTTTTAATTTTGAGTTAAACAAACTTAGTAATTTTTTGTTGAACAATTGTAAAAATTTGTTAAACATTTTTTTGGTTTTCTTTCTGGTTTTTTATATGTGTCTTATTTTCAGTTATTTATGTTTTTATCTGCCCGGGTAATTTTTTTAGTGGAAATTGTGTTTTTGAGTAATCTAGCGCTCTTTTTGGGTAAGTTTTCCGCTGGACACGCTTAGAAATTAATGCACAGCGCTAGTGAAATTTTCTTGAATTCTTCCGATTCTATCATCCGTTCAAATACAGAAGCCATTCTTTTTTAAGCTATTATGATGAAAACGACTATTACTCGCATTCTTAATCTGTAGCGATTTTGTTTTCTGGTAAAATCAATCGTTTTGGGGAGGTAGAAGCGAACAAGCGACCTATGTCATGTTCAATGCTTTACACGAAATGAGGGACGATCAACAAAAGAATTGAGGGAATTGAGAAGGTATTGGAGGAGAAAATCCGTTTGGATGCTCTTTATTTTAGATCGTACCTACTACGTACATTTGATCCAAGGTTGGCTTCACACTACCTCCATTTTTCTCTAGGGTAATGGCAAATGCTTGAATGTTTTCAAGATCGATTTCCTTCGGTGAAACAATTGTCGATTGTTTGTCGAGTACACCAAGGTCTACTGGAACTCCGTCTGCAATTGCCCACAATTGATATTGTTTACTAGAAACTGGTGCCGGCAATCGGTCGGAAACGAGCATGAATTGTTTTTTCGCATCGCTCCAGAACACACGTGCTTGCGACTCTGGACTTAAATCCGTTCCGGCCAACAATACTTCCTGCGTTGATTCGTCTAGAATGAGTTCTTGATATGCTTCGTTTTGAGCAAGTGTTTCGCGCAATCCTGTAAGACTATCTTCGAATTGCTTTGCAGTTTCCGCTTCTACTTTGGCCAACTGATTGTTTGCCTCAATGCGCGAGTTACGCTCACCGAAGTACATGATTCCGAGTCCAATCAACGGAACAACGGCTGCTGCCACTGCCCAATTTAATCTAGACTTCGGCTTCATCTCCACTATTTTAGGCTGATCTGATTCTGCCTTATCTGGCTTCATCGAAACAATCTTCCCTTTTGTTTCCGAAGGATCTTGCTCAATGTTTTTGATGGACTCCAAGATAGATTGTTTTAACCCAGCGGGTGGCTCTACCGCAATGGACTCCATGTACGATTCAATAGTAGATTGAGCAGCATGCAATTCATCCTTCAGTTCAGGATAAATCGAAGACATGCATTCTACTTCACGGCGCTCTTGGTCAGAAACCGCACCGATCACATATCGTTCAATGATACCACTTGCTATATACTCTTTGCAATCCACAATAAAAGAATTGATACAAAAATTTCTCTTAGTTCTTGCACGGCTGAGCGTGCTCTTGTTTTTACTGTTCCTAAAGGAATTCCAAGCTCATCAGAAACTTCCTGCTGAGTGTATCCTTTGAAGTAAATGTATTTTAATATTATCTGTTGATCTTCTGTTAGTTTGGCAATGTGATCTTCTAATCCGATTGCACTAATATTTGTCTCAGTTCCTGTACTTGCGTATACATTCTCCTGCTTCAAATTGTCTTTTCCTGTTCTTACACGTTCAATTTTTCTCAGTTCATCAATCGATTTATTTCGACAGATGTTCAGCATCCACGTGAAGAAGCTACCTTTTGATGAGGAGTAGGAGTTTGCCTTTTTCCAAATTTTGACGAAACAGTCTTGCAAAATATCCTGGGCTAAGCCATCATCATTTACAATTTTCAAAATAAGTCCATAGAGAGATCCGCTGTACAAATCGTACAATTGCGACAATGCCGCTTCATTTCCATCCTGTAGCTGGACAATGAGTTCTCCTATGTTCGTTTCTTTCGCCAATTCGTTAATCCTGAAAGATACGTTTTTTTAGTTAGTTAGTGTATTTGGTTGGTGATTTTGGTAAGAAAGGATGAAGCCTCCAACCTAGGCTCCATCCATATCTATAGCCTAGTTGCGAGCAAAAAGACCTAGTAAAACGTAGGTAGTGGGGTCCGTTGTTGTAATTGGTTGAAGTGGGTCGTGCACTACAAAGAATCCTTCATAAACTGATGTGATATCAGCATACGACATTGAAGACATCTGACTTCCACCAGCTGTTCCTCCATTTCCTGTTACCATCATAGTACAAAGTCCTGCATTTGGAGTTTCATCGTAGGGAGTATTGTTCGGAGTTGTGTTTGGATCGGCCGCGTCGTGTGCGTGTACGTGGTACATTTCTCCGTCCATTGAGTTGTTCAACATTACCGAAACACGTGATGTTCCATCTGCTAACTCTTGAATTTTCAAATCTCCTGAAAGTGACGAGTCGTGCATTCCGTTATATGCATAAGCTGCTGCTACTTGTCCTGTATTAAACGCATACGGGAAAGTCATTGAACTCAAGTTTGTTGCTGCTTGTGTTCGGGCAAATGACCCAACAATCAAGTACGTTGAAATATCCGTTGTTGTAATTGGTTGTAAAGGATCGTGTACTACAAAGAATCCTTCATATGAAGATGTAATATCCGCATAACTCATCGAAACATCTTGTGATGCCGATACTGTTCCTCCGTTCCCCATAATCATTTGCGTGTACACTGCTGTGTTTGGCGATTCATTATAAGGTGTTCCATTTGGTGTTGTGTTTGGATCAGCTGCATCGTGTGCATGGGTGTGATAGGTTTCACCTGCGATGGTGTTATTCAATGTTACTGTAATTCTCGCTGTTGAGCTGGTTAATTCGGTTACTGTAATGGATGCTGTTACATTATCCATGTGAGAACCATCGTAAGCTGCTGTTGGAACTACTTGTCCGTTGTTAAATTCGTAATCATACGTTGAACTCATCGCTGGAGGAGTTGGTGTTGGTTCTGTGGTTTCAACATCATCCTTTTTACACGATTGTGTTCCTGCTAATAATGCGAAAGCCAAAACTGGCAATGCTAAATGTCTTGTAAATTTCATATCCGTTTAGTTTTTAATTCACCATACATACGCCACGGATTCGAGTTTGGATTTTTGAAAGGTGATTTTTTTTGAAAAAACAAACAATTAAGAGGTTAATACGGTGATAATCAAAGATTTTTCCGCTGTGATTTTTTTAAAAAAAGAAACCCGATCTGAAATGATCGGGCTTAGACAAGTTATTTCACTCTGCTTATTTCTTTATCAATCTTATAATTGATCGCTGATGATTGTTTCCAGAAAGTTCAATCGTATATGTGCCTTTGGGTTCGTTCAGCTCATAGTTGATTTGTTCGGTGTTTGTAAATGTTTTCTCCGCAACCTTTCTTCCTGCAGCGTCGGTAATTTTCATTTTAACATATGCTATTATCTGATTAAATACAATTTGAAAATTGCCCTCTGTAGGATTTGGATAGAGTTCAAAATCCGTATCAAATGTATTTTCAACAATCCCTGCGCTTAACACTTCAAGGCAAGCAGTAGTGTCTACACATCCGTTTTCTATCAATTGAACAGCATAGTGTCCCGGTGAAGAAGGCGTAAACGATTGGTTCGTTTCCCCAGTTATGGGCGCAAAGCCATTATCGCAATCCAACCACTGATATGCGGCCGATAAGTTCGTCGCATAAATTGTAGTACCATTAAAGGACATGTTGAGATTGGACACTGTATTGATTGTTAAGTCGAGGGAGGCAATACTGTCGCACCCCATTGAACTCACGCCTACCCAGTCGTAAACTCCTGAAGTCGTATAGGTGTTCCCGTTCCACGTGTACGATTCGCAAGCCGTTGCAGATGTGGTCGAGGTCGCACTATTCGTTATATCTAAGTGAAGGGTGGCTGTACTATCACATCCATACTGATTGGCTCCCGTCCAGTAGTACGTGCCGCTATTGGAATAATTTGTTCCGTTCCAACTATATGAATCGCAAGCTGTTTGCATGGTTGTGGAGAATGTACTCTGATGGATGGTTAAATCCAACGTTGCAACCGTACACCCGTTGTCGTCTGGCGTTGATGTATAGATTCCCGTTGTTGTATATGTCGAATCCGCCCATGTATAAGAATCACACGCTGTAACTGTGGAGTTTGGTAGGCAATCTGACAACTTCAATATAAACTGGTTATCATATCCTGAAAGACTCGTCACTCCCAACCCGGGCTCAAGATCCACCATATTTCCTCCTACTTCCCCTGAAACAAATATCCCTCCAATGTTATCTTTCGCAAGTGAGTAGCCCACCGTATTCTCGGTTTCTCCAAATGCCTCTGCCCACATATAATCTCCATTAATATCTAGTTTCAAAATATACATATTGGGACATCCACTAGATTGAAGATTAACGACTCCTACTCCTGGATCGAAATCAGCTAAGCCATAAAAATAACCTACTGTATACACGTTTCCCCACATGTCTGATAAGATGGAACTCGGTCTGTGCGCTCCACTGGTTGAACCTACACTTTTCGACCAGATATAATTCCCATTTTCATCTAGCTTTAACACAAAAGTTGATTCGCTGTATGGCGCTGTATGGTTTTCTACACCAGAACCTAAATCAAAATCCACCGTTCCTTTAAATTTACCCGTTACCAGTACATTATTGAACAGATCAACAGCAACTGAAATCCCTTCTGTTATATGTATTCCCACTGGTGCTCCTGTGTTCTTCGCCCAGATATAATTTCCGCTAGCGTCTAGTTTCAAAATAAACATGTCTTTCGCCCCGACACACGTCGTATTTGATGTCCCAGCTCCCGAGTCAAAATCAACGGTTCCTGATACTCTTCCTGTTACATAAACATCACCTGCGACGTCTATTGTTACCGACCCTCCTGTCCACATACCGTTTGCTCCTCCAAACGATTGTGCCCAAATGAAATTGCCATTCGCATCCAGTTTTGAAATAAAACCAGACATTCCCAATGGTGCCACTTGGTTTGAAACGCCTACGCCAGGATCAAAATCTGCCGTGCCTCTAAAGTTACCCACGGTGTATATGTTTCCTACATCGTCTGTGGTGATAGAAGACACGTCATCAATTAGCGTGCTTCCAAAACTTTTTGCCCATAGAAAATTACCTGACGAATCGAGTTTTACCATGAATACATCTGTTTCTCCAACAGGAGTGAGTGTTGCCGTTCCTGAGCTTGGGTCAAAATCTCCGACATCATTGAATGTTCCAACGATGCAAATGTTTCCTGCAACATCTATCGTAATTGATACGCCAGAATCATATGAGTACAACCCTCCGAACTGCTTTACCCAAAGAAAATTTCCATCGGAATCTAGTTTAGATACATACGCGTATCGCGAACCATTGATGGGCGTAGTGAGCGTGCTTGTACCCAACCCTGGGTCAAAATCTACCGTTCCCGTAAAAGATCCGGTTGCATACACATTTCCCGCTGCATCTGTGGCTATTGTTTGATCTTTGGTATACGGGTGGACATCTCCTCCCAAATCTTTTACCCAACAGAAGTAGGGTTGTTGTGAATATGCGGTGCTGAGCAGAAAAACCGACAAGGCTCCGACTAGAAAAAGTTTCTGTAACAACATAAGCTTTAGGTGGGTTAAGTGACCAATAGTATCTCGAATGATAATGAATAAATCCCCGAAAAGCAAACTATTGGTAAATATCGTGTGGAGTAAAGGATTTGATATACAGTTTTGTAGGAGTTGATTAGAGTGGGGTCTGGGGTGAGTAGGAAGGGTGAAGATCGAATTCATTTCACAAGACGAATTGCGCAGGATTGCAAATCCTGCGCAGCGGGGGAATTTCGATAAACCAAGACAAGAGGTTATATTGAATGATTCTTCGAACTTTATCAATTAAAAAGTAATTGACTTAGTTCACAACAAAGTTGTTAGAATCACTCAAATTTCAGGAAGATCGCTCGGAAAGAGACAACCCCTCATCACCTTCATGAAAAATTTTGATCATAAAATCTTTGATGGAGGGATAAAGGGTGTCATATATCTCTTTTTTGTTATCAGGAACATCTTCTCTTTTGATACTCAACACATACAACAATGACTCGGGGATACCTATTTCCTTACAAATAGCATTAAGCGTCTTTTGATTAGGTCTTGTAACACCATTCTCTATCTGGCTGAGTGACGTTTGAGTAATTCCAACAGCTGAGGCAAGTTTAGCTTGACTTAAACCCATCTGCTTACGTACTCTTCCGATCGTTTTTCCAATGTCCATGTATTCCGTTCTACATTAGGAATTCCATACCAAGACCAATAACTTTTATGAGTTCTTTAGCCATCTCGACTACATCCTCTTTGGTTCTGGCTTTCCTAATAAGTTCTCTAATATTTTCTAATTCAAGTCTATCCTCTTTGGACAACTCACTGGTGCTAGAATACAATAACTTATCAATTCTAGCGATAATTTCTTTTTTCATTATTTATAATATTAATACGATTAAAAATTCAGGCGAACTTGTAAATCATATTAATAGTGTCTTCACTATCGGGCGTCCTTCGAAACATCCGTAAAAACTTCCTTAAACTAATGCAAACAGGAATGGAGTTTACCCGATAAAGTCTCAGCTTAGTACTAACCTGAAGCCTAATCAAATTAAGCATCACTTCATGTAAACTCTCCTTTTTAGAATAAAGGCCTCCAAGATACCCCAAGAGACCAGTAATAAATT
The DNA here is from genome assembly GCA_013373595.1 of Flavobacteriales bacterium. Taxonomy (GTDB): domain Bacteria; phylum Bacteroidota; class Bacteroidia; order Flavobacteriales_D; family Crocinitomicaceae; genus UBA4466. The sequence goes on from JABXHO010000113.1 coordinate 16,881, forward strand.
CAATCCCATCGAGTAGCTCATCAAGTCTCTTTTCAGTAATCTCCTCTTCAAGAATCTGCGTAATCGCCGGATTATCTGACAACCCAATCCTCTCCAATAACTTCAGAAGATGTTGCCTCTTTTCCTCAACTCTTTTCTTTTCTTCTTCTTTATTCTTTTCCTTTTGATGCTGGACTACCGCAATATAAATCACGGCAATTATCAAAATACAGACGGCAATCCACACATGGAGAAATCCCTTCTTACTTGATTTAGAAGCAACAACACTAGAGTCAAGTTTAGAAAACAAGTGATCAAAAGAATTCTCAACTTCCAAAATAGAACGATCTACCCTCTGTTGAGCTTTCTTTGTCTCATTTATTTTTTGATCTAATATGTTCGTTTCACTAATCATTTATAGTTCAAAGTTAATAAAAATTGTTTTAATTCACGTTTTTATTAATCATTACACGCTAAAGGTTGAGTTTTGACCAGACCGAGAGGGAATGAATTGAACCAGAATAGATAGGTCAACATCATTAGATATTACATTTAGTTTGATGAATGAGTAATCATTCAAATTATATTCGCGTCATCTAATGTATACTCTACAGTCCCCATTAATATTAGTGTTTTCCGAAGGGATTTAGGGTAATGTCCGAATTGCTTTTTGTCATGTCAATCGCTTACTTAGTAATATGTACTGTATTCAAAAATAAGTGTTTGATTATGAAACGTAATAAAATTAAATTATGAAATTTCTCCATATTTCTCTTGTCTTATTTGTGCTCACATTAATCTCATGTAAAAAAGAAGATACGCAACCGAACACTCCCAACACAGAGATAGGTGTAAGTGATCCAGTGATTATAAATGCAGAATATCTGGTTATTGATTCAAATGATCAGATTCTTATCAGTACAGATCAAGAACTTCTGAACGGCACGTATATCTTTAATTCTAGTGTAAGCGAAATCGCTGATATTGGAACCCTCATTGTTGGAACTCAAGGTTCAGGCTTCTTGAGAAGAGTAACTTCGGTAAGTCAAAGTGGATCGCAGATAACGTACGAGACTACCTTTGCGAGTATGAGTGAACTTTTTTCTGAGGGAGATGTAAACTTTGATGTTAACCTTAATGACAGCTATCAATATAAGTCAAACCTAAACCATACTTTTAGTAATTACGAACTCATCAATTCTAACGGAGTTACTGCGATTATGAACGGTTCTGCAGAATTAAATATACCTGCCATAAATACAGAATTGTCCTTTACGACTTCTGGACCAGACAAGTTGTTATTCGAAACGGTGGGAGCAGAGTTCAACGGTACATTAACCCTCGATATAACTGCCAACGGGAATTTGCCTGTCTTTAGTTTCGTGGATACGCTTGTTGGATTTAAAAAGAAATTTATTTACCCTGGACCCTTTGGTATACCGATCGTTGGGGTAATGACTACTGATTTTATAATCAGAAGTACAGTTAACATCGCTGTTAATGGAAATACCAGTGTTACTTTTGAGAATAATTCTCCTATCGATTTACAAATATCATATGAGAATGGTTCATGGCAGTCCGATATAAGTTTCACTCCTAACAACAATGTATCCTTCGATCCAATAAATGGAGGTATCCAATCTAATTATACCGTCGCATTGGTCCCAACAATTAATATTGAGTTTTACGGCGTTAGTGGGCCATACGGATCAGTATCACTCAACAATTCTGTGAACGCTGAAATTGCCTCTCCTTCTCTTGATTGGGATTTTAGCACTTCAGTTTGGGTGGGAAGCACTATTGGCATAAGCGCGGATATCTTTGATATTAATCTCTTTGATTATAACACATCATGGTCAAGTCAGCTCATTGAGTATGTGACTCCCTATCAACTTGAAAAGGTCTCAGGGGATAATCAGATTGGCCCAGCGGGAACCCCTCTTCAAGACCCAATAAGAGTTCGAGTTATTGATAAGGATGGGTCTCCGCAAAGTAATGTTCCAGTATATTTTAGCGTGTCTCAGGGGGGAGGTAGTTTATCATCGAATAATATTTTAACCGACGCGAATGGCCTAGCCGAGGTAATATTCACCCCAGGATCCACTGGAATGCAAAATATTTCAGTTGTAGCGAAGAAAGCCAATCAAGACAATCTAAATTCGTCACCTCAAACCTTCACGGCAAATGGAAATGTTTTTGTTCAACAAAGATTAGATTTTGGAGAGACACCACTTCAAATCTATAGCAGTGGAATACCATTGGATTCACTTTACTTTAAAAGCTACGCGGGGGGTAGAATATTTTATCTAAATACAAATACGGGAAGTGGATTGGTTGCTTCATCTTCAACAATGTATTGGATGAAATGGACCGAAGGGACTCCAACGTTAATCGGAACTTCAACGAACCTCGGAACGGGGCAATCGAATACTTTCTCGATTGTCGGAGTACAAGGAACGGGAGTCTATGCAGCTCAAGAAGCTAATGATCTCGTGAGCGGTGGCTATAATGATTGGTATTTACCCAGTAAGGATGAATTACAAGCGTTAAGAGACAATTGGGAAGAAACAGGTTTCTCATGGACGGGATCTACGCTTCCAATGTGGAGTTCAAGCGAAGTAGATAACAACTCAGCATGGGCACTTATACCAGAAACAAATATCTGGACAACCAAAACCAAAACACAACAAGCTTCGACTCCACATATTCGTTCATTCTAGGTCGATTTATCGACAAAAAACACCCGTGATTTTGGATTATTCTGACCTCTCGTTAATTGGTATAATACATGAATAATGATTATCCATATATTTTTGAAATTATACAGTACGTCGCGACCTTCTCGATTCTAATTCCTTTTTGTCTGGGGGCATATGCGTACTCTCGTCTCACGAAACCACTCAAGTTTCTATTCTTATCAGTGATAACGTCAGTGCTATTCGAAGCGACTACTTTCACCTTATACCTATATTGTGCAAACAACTTGTTTCTCTTTGGCTCATTTAATATTGTAAACCTTTGTTCACTTTCCCTTGTCTTTTACCATCTCCTTGAACGAGCAAGGTTCAAATGGCTTGTGCTGTCTGTTACAACAATAACAAGCATATACTTTTCGTACTGTTATTTGATTTATGATGATATTCTCGTCGACGCAGAAAATAAAGCCATTACATCCATTGTCATTTCTGTTTATTGCATTTTATATCTGCTAACGTCAGTAGATAAGCTAAATGTCAGAAGAATTGAAAAACACCCTTATTTTATATTTATTGCCGGATCGTTAATTTATTTCTTAGGGACGCTTTTCGTCTTTTTTTTAATTCCAAGAATCGCATCTAACAAGAGCTACATGCTTTCATGGGGAATTCATTGTGCACTGAATATCGTTGTGAATATTAGTTATTCATATTCTCTTTTCAGAGGTTTCAGCTTCTTGAAAAGGGATTCGTAATACACAACCCTTCGCTACGGAAAATACCACTTATTCATTTCGGAAACCTTGATTATCAATATTATAATAAATTTAATCTCTAAATTGTTGTTGATAAAATGATTTAATCACTAATTAAAAAAGTAATCATGGAAAAAGTAACATTAGAGAGTATTCAGGAATCAATACTTAAACTTCAAAGAATCATCGTTGAAGGTGAAGAAGCAGGTATTTTTGCCCGCAGTACGCAAAGTACTACGTGCAGTACAAAAAGTGTAGGATGCAATATTGGAACCAGTAAGCTGACAGCCTAACACGCCTCTAGACAAGATCGTTAGTAATATTCACGATCTGTAAACTTTGAAGGTGCATTTTAATGTGTTGGTACTTGACCTGCATGAATTGCACCTTCTAATTTATCCTCCAGAACTACTTTTATTAACTCCTTATGAAAATAATGGTCGCCTGTGTTTTATCATACTCTTCCTTGTACTCCCAGTTGTAAATATGAACCAATTAACCTGAACTTGTATGGATAATAATGCTGCAATTAATGCTCAAAATATTTTTGGTCTTGCCAGTCCTGAATATTATGAGCCAGTTTCAAAGCTTGAGTTGGATCAAGTGTTTATCGAACTATTAAAAGAAATGGTTCCACCTCAATGGAATTTAATTCGTGGCGATATATGGGTTCATGCACAAAGCCCTCTTGATAAACCTCCAAGACCCCAAGGATTTAAGATTCATGTTTCTACTACCCCATTGCATGTTCAGAGGATTCTTGAAATTATTGTCCCTATCTTGGTCAATAAGAATATAGAATTTAAGATTGCAGGGGATGAGAGTATTTTGTTTTTATTGAATTCAAAACAACAATCCCGTGGTAGTTCGGGGAAATTCATGACTATCTATCCGCCTTCTGAAGAAGTTTTCATTGATGTGATCGAGAATTTGTACCAAAACACAAAAAATGAACCGTTCGAGGGCCCATATATTCTTTCTGATAATAGGTACAAAGAGAGTAATATCTTATTCTACCGATATGGGGGTATCAACCCCCCTGATAAATTAACAATAGAAGGAACAAGAGATTCCTACCTGATTTCGCCTGATGGTGAACATGTTTTAGATCAACGATTGCCGTATTTCAATTTGCCTGCTTGGGTAGTCGACCCATTTAAAAAAGTGTCGCAGGACAACGACGATAACAGTACGCTCCTGAAATCACGTTACCGCATTGAAGGTGTTCTGAGTTTTTCGAATTCAGGTGGCGTTTATCACGGCATTGATACTTTCACGAATCAATCAGTCATAATAAAAGAAGCTCGTCCACATACTAATTTCTGGAGAATTGAAGATAAGATTTGGGATGCGACTTATTTACTCAAAAGAGAGTATAAAACCTTGGTTCAGTTAGAATCCCTTAGCTTTATTCCAGACCCTATTGATTTTTTTCAAGAGTGGGAACATAGCTTTTTGGTTGAACAGAGGGTTGATGGCATTCGGTTTGACAGTTTTTGGACGCAGGAGGATGTCATTCTTGCTCCGTATATTCGGGACATCAAAAGCTTCAATACTTTTATCCCCAAATTTCGGGAAATTGCATTACGGCTGATTGCCATGGTACAAGAAATCCATGCTAAAAACGTAATTCTGGGGGATTTGTCCCCCAATAATATCCTCATCAATAATGACACCCTTGAAATGTATTTCATTGATTTTGAAAGCGGTTTGTTGCCTGGTGACGATTCTGAAATCATGAAGTATGCTTTGCATTGGGGAACTCCTGGTTTTATGAGCCAGAACCGTGAGGGGCAGGAAAGTTTGAAACCTAAGGATGATTTCTATTCCTTAGCAATGGTGCTATACAGTTGTGTTATTTCAGTGAACAATATATTTGAGATCAATAACAAGCCGTTGATGTTTTTCATTGATAAACTAGTCGACTTAGGACTACCTATAGAAGTCAGCTCAGCGATAACCCACCTAATGAATAATGAAGTTGATAAGGCCAAGGAAGCATTGCTTCAGCTTCGGGTTGGGAATACTGAAATGCTCGCTAATTTTCATTCAAGCAAGGTGAATGAGAACATGATTAAATCCATTGCCAGTAATGTTGAAAATACTTTAGAGCGAATGGTCGAGTACATTCTGAGTACTACTGATTGTGACAGAAATGACAGACTCTTCCCTGCTCATTACTCGATATTTATGACTAATCCGATAAATGTCGCTTATGGAGCCAGCGGGACAATGCTTTTTCTTCAGGAGATGATGGAAGAACTACCAGACCCTATATGGGATTGGGTAGATAAGCAGCCAATAGACTTACAGTTCTATCCTCCCGGATTCTTTGTTGGACTATCAGGAATTGCGTATACCTTTTTGAGATGCGGGCAACTGGAAAAGGGCGAAGAAGTAATGGATATGCTTTATAGATCGGAATTGCTTTTTGAAGAACCTAGTATTTTTCTCGGAGTTGCAGGGTGGGGTATGGTTAGCCTGAGTTATTGGAAAAGGACGAAGAAAGACATCTACCTCAATATGGCACTAAAAGCGGGTGAGCACCTGTTGGAAACCGCTGCTTATGAAGAGGGACTTCCTTACTGGGAATATCAGAACGACAACCGGGTTCATTTCGGACTTGGGTATGGGAGTAGCGGAATCGCTTATTTCTTATTGCTTTTATTTATGGAAACCAACAGAACTGAATTTAAGGAATATGCCGAAAAAGCTCTCGAGTTTGATCTTCAGCAAAAAATGGAGAGCGAATTTGGATGGCAATGGACCCGATACAAAGATGATACTCTTCTATACCCTTATTGGATTCATGGATCCTCGGGAATAGGTAGTATTGTGATCAGGTTTTATAGTATTTTAGGCTATGAGAAATACAAGGATCTTGCATGCAAAATAGCTGACGATACATTCGTGAAGTATGCGTTTATCCCAAGCACATTTGAGGGACTAGCTGGAATCGGTGAATTCATGTTAGATATGTACTTCTATTCAGGGAAAACTGATTATTATGAAAAAGCCTTTGATATCGCCGAAACCATTCTGTGGTTTAAGATCGATACTCCAAAGGGGACGGCATATCCAGGGAGGTGGTTAACAAAAACTTCCACTGATTATGCAACCGGATCTGCTGGTATCGGATTGTTTTTCAAACGATTGCTAAACCCTGGGCCACACATCATACTGGACATGTACTAAGATGTAGTTATTCGATGACTTTTTTTTCACCATTTTCATCTATGCTCTCGATATGAGGTACGCCCTCCTTATCAAGATATATTTGCAACCTCGTATTATTACTCTCATCCATCAAGTAAAGACCGAATTCATCCGAGAAGGTTCTACCTAAAAACAGTCTGTAAGGAGCTGAGTGGTCAGGATCATTGTAAAACTTTTCCAATTCTTTTTCACGTAATCGGGAGTCTTCAATTTTTTCAATCTTCCTCAATTCTGATGTGATCGCGTCGTTTTGTTTATCGGATCGTTGCTGCAGCAAAAGACCATACTGCTTTTTCCACTCTCCTTTTTCCAAATATTCGTCTTTTCTGAGTGCCATTATCTGATCATTTTTTCGCTGATCAAATGTCAGAAGCTGATAGCTATTTGCGCTATCAATTCCGTAAACCAAGCCTCCGATTTCATCTCCATCCTCATTAAAGAACAGTAATCCTGCAATGTTTCTTTCAGTTGCATCAGGATCCACGGGTTTACCATCGATTGTGGCTAACGCCTGTCTTTCAGGACTGCTCAATACCAAATACTTATTTCCGTCTTGTCCAACAATATTTAGTCTTTCAGTTGTTATTTCAGGTATTACGTTTTCGAAATTATTCTCCCCTTGCCTAATGTACAAGACTATTAGGTATACCAGAATTGACAATAATAACAGGAAATTAATTAGTGGTAGTTTTTTCATTTTTGTTAGGTCTTTACAATTCCGAGTATTATCCCCCAGCTTTTACTGACTTTCATAAAGGTTGAATGACACTCATATTAGCATTCAATTTAGCGAATAATTTCTATATCTCAGGTGTTTTACTCTTTCTTTTTTGGTGTAAATACTCATAAATTGTTCTCTGTATTATCCCAAGGGCAAGTTCACAAACCACACTAGTAAGAGGATGTTTCGATTATTTCTAGAGTCGGGTTTTGTTCCGTTTTGCGCTCATTTGCAAAACCGAATGCCTCTAACCCGCATAAAACCGTTTCGCTGTTTGGACTAATAACCCGACAAGCTCAAATCAACTCAATTTAACATACATTGTACTTCCCCCTTTCTTCAAAACAAAAAAACATTGTAACTTGGAGCAAAACGCACCAACCGGTGTCATGGAACAATAAAAAATTTAACGCAATGATTAAATGGAAGTTATTGTTTTTGAGAAGGAATCCTTCAACAAACTCATTGACGAACTAACCGTTCGTATTATCCAAAATGTAGAACGTCACTATCACGACAAAGAGTGGATTGGCGAAGATGAAGCTAAAGAGCTTCTTGGTATTCGGGGTAAAGGAAGAACCTGTCTTCAGCGCTTGCGAGACACATTAGCCATTGAGTTCAGTCAATTTGGAAGAATTATTCGTTACAGTCGATCAAGCATTCTTCAGTTTTTAGAGAAGCATCGAATGAGTCTTGATAGGATTTGAATACTCTAAATTCTTTGCTGCATGGGCTTGCCAATTTGGGTAAGCCCTTTTTATTTTCCAAACAAAAACTGGCAAAAAACTCGCAAAAAAGAAAAAGGGCTTTCAACATTTCTGCTGAAAGCCCCGTCCTGTTTAGCGCTCCTTCCAGGGCTCGAACCTGGGACCCTCTGATTAACAGTCAGATGCTCTAACCAACTGAGCTAAAGAAGCGTTTCACAACCTTCTTGAGGCGCTCTGCCTTTTTCAAAAGGCGAGTGCAAATATAAAGAAAGAATTTCTTTTTCAGCAAGCAAAAACAAAAAAATCCGTGCAGAAATGCACTTTTTAGCGCTTGGTGACGAATGCATCGCGGAATCCTTTTTGGCGAATTCCTTCTAATGCTGCTTTTGCTTCTGATCTAGTTGCATAATTTCCAACAATATAGATGTATTTGTAGGCACTCGTCGTGTTGAGCTTGATGCGCTTTACGTCCAGTTTCTTCCAACGGGCATCTTCATCGTCAATCCATTCTTTGGACGAAGCAATTTGAATGGCATAGGTTCCTGATCCCGAATTAGAAGCTGAACTTCCTGCTGTTTTCTTAAACGAGATGTTCGGATGCTCTTTGGTAATGAAGGCACGAAATGCTCTGAAAATCGCCGAAGCAATTATTTCCTGACCGTAGGTCGAATTGAGGTAATTCGCTTCACGTCGGTTCGTGATAAAACCGCATTCTACCAAAACGCTTGTCATCTCCGTGAACTTTAATACCTGCAAGGAATGCTGTAAGTCGTTTTTGTCTTTTACTCCGCGGGAATGGCGCCCTGCTCGTGATGAAAACTGCTTCTCAATCATTCGTGCCAGCGAAACCGACTTCTTCGCAGACATTGAATGCACATGCGATTCGGTCCCTCGTACGTTTCTATTGTCATTTCCATTGCAATGAATACTCAAGAAATAATCCACCTTCGCATTGTTTGCCATATCTACGCGACTATCTAGTGAAACCGTTGCGTCTGTTGATCGCGTGTACATTACTTTTACATTGCTCAAGTATTTTTCAATGTATCCTCCCAGAAACTTGGCAATTTTTAGGTTGAGATGCTTCTCGTCTTCGTGCCCACTCATCGATGTTTCGTGCCCCACGTCTTTTCCTCCATGTCCAGGGTCGATCATTACCACGATTTGGTTCTTTTGAGCCAACACGCCTCCCATCGAAAGCACTAAAAATGAGCAAAAAGCAACAAAAAGATTTCTCATAGTTCCAAAATTACGACGAATTGTTTTTCGTTTATTTGTGTAACAAATAGCTTTCCAAGATCAAATTGTTGAAATCGAAATCACTTCCCGAACGCATTGCTCTGATTGAACTGGATTCTTCTCACGACGAATGCTTGTTAACGCAGGTTCACGCATTGAAGCGTCGCAATTGTTTTATTCTACTCGTGACGAACGACTTGGTACGAAAGAGAAATCATCATTTAGAATCTTTGGTGGATGAATGGATTCATGTTGATGATCGACCAGAAAACGCACGAATCGGCTTAACAGGTGCGGCTATTGGTGATGCTTTAATTATCCGTCGGTTGATGCGGAAGCTGAAGCGAAAACACATCGATAAAGTTATCTTTAATACTGCCCAAGGTGGACATGTTCGCAACGCCTGTTTATTTTCTCTGTTTCGTAAAATAGAGTTCATCGGTGTGATTCATACGACGCGTAAATTTCAGGGAAGCTTTACGCAGCGTGTCATCAACTTGAAAATCAAAAAGTACTGCTTGCTGGCTGATTTTTTGAAAGAACAGGTGATTTCGACTTCACCCGATAGTTCACAGGTTCGACAGGCTCATAAGTTTCAAATAACCTCTTTTTATCCTTTGGATTTTCCGAAGTCTGAAACTACGGTTCCTGAAAATGACGTCGAAACCCATATCGCTTTGATGGGAAGTGTGGAAACGCGAAGAAAAGATTTGGATGGATTTATTTCGCTCGTCGAACAGTGTGATTCTAATGTTCATTTTCACTTTTTAGGAAAGGCAGATCCGCAACATGTAGACGTCATTCATTTGAATGAAAAATTGACTGAAATGGGTCGCTTGAATCAAGTTACTTTTTACGATTCTTTCGTAGATTTCGATACTGTTGATTTAATTCTGCGAAAATCAAGTGCGGTTCTTCCGCTAATTCACCCCGATACACCCAGTGCCGAAGAGTATTTTCGACATCAAATTCCCGGTTCAATGAACATTGCTTTGGGTTATCGTCTTCCTTTGTTGATTCACGAAGCATATCGCAAAATAGACGAATTGAACGCTGCATCCATTTACTATGGACTGTCCACTTTTTCAAATGCTTTGGAAGAACTGAAGTCAACGGGAATCGAAATTCGAAACGCTATCAAATCAAACAAACGGTTTGCATCCGAATATCAGTATGAAACGTATTTGAGATTGGTTTTCGAGTGAAACTTTACTCTTCGTCGCGCTTGTCGTTTACTTCGATAAAGTACATGCGCGGACCACCTAACATGATCTGTTTCTCGTCGGCTACGTACAATTCAAACTTTGTTTTGACCACCAGCGCCTCCTTTTGACTGTAAGTTTTGAAACTGATGTTTTCGTCTCCCACAAACTCTCCATTTTCAAGCTTTTTAATGATGACGCGGTTGTAGGTCATCAAAAAGAACTCATCCCCAACGATATCGGCAGCCGTTAATGCATCGGCCCAAATTCCTCCTATTCCAATGTAAATCTCCGCCATTTTCGAAATGGAATAATCACCTGGAACAACGGGCAACTTGTACACCCAGGCATTTCCATCCTTGGGTCGTGCCCGGTTTTTTGTGAAAATATAGAGGGAATCGTTGTCGTATGCGAGTGCTTCGGCATCGAAAAACTTCCCACTTCTCTCTGGAGGAAATGCCGTTTGTTCCGCATAATTGAAGGTGATTTTTTCTGCTTCTACGGTTGTGTCTTGCAGTAAATCGTTGATTTTTACTTTGTAAATCGCCAAATCCTTGCGGCTGTTCGCATTGTTTCCGATGTCTCCAATGTAGAGGTGATTTTCATCTACCGCTAAGTCTTCCCAGTCGCGATTCGTCGCATTTGTGACCTTCACTACACCTTGAATTTTTCCTTCCAAGTTCAATAAATACACCCACGGTTTGTGCCCTCCATCATTGATGGCTGCAATTGTCGTGTCATTTAAAAATTCAATGCCCGAAATTTCGCTCAGCTCTTTAGAAAGATGAAAGGTTTGCGCCTGCGAATAAGATGTGCTCAAAAGAATGAAAAGAAGAATTTTCTTCATGATTTTTGTGTTGTTTGACCCAAAAAGGGTTATTGGAGAATGATTCGAACTAGGTCGATACGGTGATCACTCACCTCTTCAATAATAATCGACATTCCATCCAGCGCAAGTTTTGTACCAGCATCAGGAATACTTTCGAGTTCATGAATGATCAGGCCGCCCAGCGTTTCGTATTCTTCGTTTTCCTCCAACTCGAACTCGTATTCTTGAATCAAATAATCGATTTCTACTCGTGCTGAAAAAAGGTACTCTCCGTCTCCAAGGTCTTCCTCTACCCAATCTTCGCGGTCGTGCTCATCTTCAATTTCACCGAAAATCTCTTCGATCACATCCTCAATCGTAACAATTCCCGATGTTCCTCCATATTCGTCGACTACAACGGCTACGTTCCCTGATTTCTCCGCGAACAGTTCCAACAATTCTTTCCCTGGAATCGATTCTGGAACAAAGTTGATTGGCAACAAAATCTGCTTGATCGCCTTCGGTGCTTTGAACATTTCAAACGAGTGCACATAGCCGATTACGTTATCAATGTTTTCGCGGTAAATGATGATTTTAGACAGTCCCGTTTCGATGAAACTATTTCTCAAGTTCTCAATCGTGTCTTCCACATCCATGGAAACGATGTCGGTACGCGGAATCATACAATCTCTCGCTTTTACGCTGTCGAAACTCAATGCATTTTTCAAAATCTGCATCTCATTTCCAAACTCCTCTTCTTCGTTGATTCGTTGATTCAAATCATCTACGTAGTGTTCCAAATCGACTTTGGAAAACACTTTTTCTTGATTCTCGTTTTCCACGCGAAGGATGCGCAAAAAGGCATTGCTCATTCCCAACACTAAGAAAGTTGGTAGATAGAGTAAAATGAAAACGACTAATAGCGGAAAAGCCATTATTTTCAAAAATCCGTTTGGATTCAATTGAACGAAGGCTTTGGGCAAAAATTCCGCAAGAATCAGCACAACGATGGTCGACATCACTGTTTGCGTTAACAGCATCGTGGCACTTCCGTCTTCAATTCCCCACGTGGCAATTAGCGGATTGAGTAGGTCTGCGGCAAACAACCCAAAGAATACCAGTGCGATGTTGTTCCCGAGCAAAAGCATTGCAATAAAATGCGACTCATTTTTGTAGAAACGTCCGAGGATTCGCCCATTGAGCGTTCCTTTTGTTTTATCTAGCTCAACTTTGAGTCGGCTCGAGGAAATGTACGCGATTTCCATGGCAGAAAAAAAAGCCGAGAAAATAAGCGTGATGATAATGCCGATTAGCGGTACTTCCATTTGGGTAATTGGTATCGGAAATATACGAAATTTCGTTTAGAGCACGTCTTGCCCTATGTCCTTTCGATATGTTGCTCCGTCAAATTCGATTTTTTCGATTGATCCATAGGAGCGTTTCAATGCCGTTTCCAAATCCTTTCCGTAGGAAGTAACCGCCATAACGCGTCCTCCTGAAGACAAGACAACAGGTCCGTCTGCTTTTGTTCCTGCATGAAACACAATGCTATCTGAAACGGTATTCAATCCGTAAATCTGCTTTCCTTTTTTGTAACTCCCTGGATATCCTCCTGAAACCATCATCACCGTTGATGTGCTTCGTTCATCGAATTGGATGTCTCTTTCCGACAAAGTTTGCGTTGCGACTCCTTCAAACAAATCCAGAATATCTGATTTCAATCGTGGCAATACAACCTCTGTTTCAGGGTCACCCATTCGGCAGTTGTATTCAATTACGTACGGCTCATTTTTCACGTTAATCAATCCAAAGAAGATAAACCCTTTGTACGTAATTCCTTCCGCTTTCAATCCCTTTATCGTTGGGATGATCACTTGGTTTTCAATTTTATCGAGGAAGGTTGGGTTGGCAAACGGAACAGGTGAGATTGCTCCCATTCCTCCTGTGTTTAATCCTGTATCACCTTCTCCTATTCGCTTGTAATCTTTTGCTTCTGGCAGCTTTTTGTACGCATCACCATCGGTAATCACGAAGCACGATAGCTCAACACCATCCAAAAACTCTTCAATTACTACTCGCGAGCTTGCATCACCGAACTTAGCGTCCGACAACATGCTTTTCAATTCATTTTTCGCTTCTTTGAGGTCGTCGATGATCAACACCCCTTTTCCAGCGGCGAGTCCGTCTGCCTTCAATACGAAAGGAGGCTTCATCGACTCCAAGAAAGCGTAACCTTCGTTTAAAGTATCTTTCGTAAACGTTCCGTATTTCGCTGTTGGAATATTGTGACGCTTCATGAATTGCTTCGCGAAGTCCTTACTTCCTTCTAGTTGCGCTGCTTCTTTGTTTGGACCAATTACAGCCACTTTTGACAACTCTGCGTCTGCCTCAAAGAAATCCGCAATTCCATTTACCAATGGGTCTTCAGGTCCAACAACTACCGTATCGATGTTGTTTTCGAGTACAAATTTCTTAATCCCTTCGAAATCATTTACTGAAAGGTCTACGTTTACTCCGTGCTGCAAAGTTCCAGCATTTCCCGGTGCGATAAATAATGCTTCGAGAATTGAGCTTTGTCCCATTTTCCAAGCCAAGGCATGTTCTCTACCTCCAGATCCTAACAATAAAATTCGCATGAGTTTAGTTTTGTGTGCAGTGCTTCAATAATGATTCGAACATCGCGCGACCGTCTTCGTTTGCTAATTCTGCATCCGCAGCGCGTTCTGGGTGTGGCATCATTCCGAAAACGTTTCGTTTTTCGTTGGTAATTCCAGCGATGTTTTCGAGTGATCCATTTGGGTTTACTTCGTCGGATACCGCTCCATCTTCGGTACAATATCTGAACAAAATTTGTTCGTTCGCTTCCAATTTTTCAATCACGTCATCGGATCCGTAAAAACGACCTTCTCCGTGTGCGATTGGAATTTTATATGCCTTGTCTGGATCTAGATCTTTTGTGATTGCCGTGTTCATTGATCCTGGCTTCAAGTAAACATTTTTACAAATGAACTTTTGGTTGTCGTTGTGAAGAAGTGCTCCTTCTAGCAATCCCGATTCCGTTAAAATTTGGAAACCATTACAAATTCCCAACACGTATCCTCCTGCGTTTGCGTGTTTAATCACTTCACCCATAATTGGCGACAATTTCGCGATAGCTCCCGAACGGAGGTAATCTCCGTAGGAAAATCCTCCTGGCAACACAACGAAATCTACTCCTTTCAGATCCGTGTCTTTGTGCCAAAGGCGTTCTACTTCTTGTCCTAAAATATCTTCTAAGACGTAAATCATGTCTTGATCACAATTCGATCCTGGGAACGTAACTACACCAAATTTCATAACTTCAAAAATTGTACGGTGCAAATTTACGATAATTCGAGTGCTAAAATTCGAAAGGAATGAAAAACTTACTCACAGAAAAAATCAAAAGCAGGTAAAAGATAAATGCGGGAAATTGTCTCACCTGTTTTGTGCCAAACGCATAGGTTAAAAAGAAGGTAAGCCAACCCACAATGAAGCTGGTTGAATCTAGCTTTCGAAGTACAAGAAATTCGAGTCCGCTTAGCAGTACAAAGAACAAAATCATCCACACAACTACGCGAAATAGTTTTTTGAGTCGGATGGAACTCTTTCCTAATTTTTGAGACAATGGACTTAATGCCGCAATGGAAATCAAAAAGAGTCCGCCCGAAATAACATACAAATCAGGAAACTTCCATTCGGCAGGGAATCCTGTAAATGAATCTCCTTGAATGGGCACACCAAAAATAGTACTGTAGCAACCTGCGTACACGAGGGGTATGATAAAT
The DNA here is from genome assembly GCA_013373595.1 of Flavobacteriales bacterium. Taxonomy (GTDB): domain Bacteria; phylum Bacteroidota; class Bacteroidia; order Flavobacteriales_D; family Crocinitomicaceae; genus UBA4466. Next base: position 32,010 of record JABXHO010000113.1, read on the forward strand.
CCAACCACTAACAGCGCCGATTCTCGCAAAATAAAGGGTCGTAAAATCCAAACGATGAGAAACAAAAACGGAACAAACAAGAGTAGAACGGGATAAAACGAAGCTGCAAGTCCTGCAAAAAACGCTGCGTTAAACACCGCTTTTCTTCCGTCTGAGTTTTGATCCAATTTGAACACTTGAAAAAAGGTGAGAATCAAAAATGTTTCAGCCAAACCGAAGCCATTGAAAAAATAGAAGGAATGGAAATAACTTTTACCGACCACGTACAGCAGTCCAGGCAAATAATTGTTCTTTTCCATAAAACCATTTCGGTTGAAAATCCCGTTGAGCAAAAAGGCATTAATGAGAATGAACAAAGGCGCCAAAATGTGACTGAAAACAGAGCTTTCTCGGAATAGCTCACCATAAAAACCAAACCCCGAAACCGGAGAGGCTGAGTGATATCCCAACAACACATTTAGGAGAACATATACCCCTACAAAAAAGGGCAATAGAAGCAAAACGCCAGACCTGTTTCCTACGAAAAGTTTAACCATTTCACGAAGTTAATTTTTTATTCGTCCAATATTGCGTAGTATCGTACAGAATTTTATCTTTAAGGCTTCGCAAAAACGAGCGATTTATAACGATTGTTAATGCGTTTCAGGACGCTTCAAAATAGAATTAAATGACAAAAACACGATATTCAGATGACGAGCTTAAAGAGTTCCAAGACTTGATTAATGGCAAGCTCAAGGAGGCAAAAGAGGATTTGGAGTTGTTAAGAGGTTCTCTTTCTCATAACGATGATCACGGAACAAATGACACAGGACGTACTTTCAATATGATGGAAGATGGTTCAGATACTTTGTCTCGCGAAGAAGTTGCGCAGTTAGCTTCCCGTCAGGAAAAGTTCATTGCTAATTTGAACAATGCATTGGTTCGTATCGAAAACAAGACGTACGGAATTTGCCGCGTAACTGGAAAATTAATTCGTAAGGAGCGTTTGAAATTGGTTCCTCATGCAACCCTAAGTATTGAAGCAAAGAATGCCCAAGGCTAGTCAATTGAAGCGACAAATATTGATCGTTTCGATCGCTGTTTTTCTTGTTTTATTGATCGATCAGATCATAAAAATTTACGTTAAAACACATTTCGTAGTTGGTGAAGATGTGCCCATTTTTGGCGATTGGTTCGTGATGGAGTACATTGAAAATCAGGGAATGGCGTTCGGAACAAAGTTTGGATCTAAAGTCTGGCATAAGCTGGCACTGAGCATCTTCCGAATGATTGCAATTGGTGCAATTGTTTACTACTGGATCAAACAGGCCAAGAAAGGTGCGCGAACGGAGTTTTTGTTTGCAATTGGTTTGGTCTTGGCTGGAGCTACGGGAAACCTCATCGATTCGATGGCGTACGATTACATTTTTGAATTTGATCCATGTGGTCCTTTTAATTCGTTGGAAGGTTCAGGAATTTTCGTAGACTGCAACACTTTGTGGGAAGGAAAACGGGAAATTCGTCATTCTGGTTTTCTGTTTGGAAACGTGGTTGACATGTTCAAATTTCAAGCTGTTTGGCCCAACTGGGTTCCGTGGCTAGGAGGAAAAGATGTGTTCCCTGCTATTTGGAACTTGGCTGATGCGTCTATCACTGTTGGTGTGATTATGATCTTTTTCCGTCAGCGTAAATATTTCCCACAGGAAAAGAAAAACAGTAAAGGAGGTCTTTTCAAGAGAAGAAAAAACACTTCTGACGAAGCTTCAGAACAAGAGGTTTCACTGCCTGATACTTCTGAGAATTTATCTACTGAGACAAGCACGGAAGGGTAGTTTTTTCAGCGAAGTTTGAAAACGATAACCTTTGTAAACTTCGTGACTTCGTGGTTTGTTTTTTTCACCACAAGGACGCTACTTGACCACGTCAAGGCACAACGCTGTGTATAAATTTACTGCGAAGGGAGCACGCAGCATTGAGTTGGTCGAATCCGGTAACTATCGGATGAAGCTGCCAAGGTATTTCTTGACGAACAATAAACTTTGTGAACTTCGTGACTTCGTGGTTTGTTTTTTTCAACACAAGGACACGACTTGACTGCGTCAAGGCACAACGCTGTGTATAATCACCACGAAGGGCGAACGCAGCATTGAGTTGGTCGAATCCGATAACTATAGGGTGAAGCTGCCAAGGTGTTTTCCGATTATGCTAATTGCGTATGAGTGTAACGTTACCCGCCAATTGTTCTTCGACTGTTTCGTTGTCATCAATATACGAGTAGCTGATTTTCCAGAAATAGATGCCTGCGCTTACTTCGTTACCGTTTTCATCGGTGCCGTCCCACTTATCCGTTAATGAGTTGAAAACTCGAATCACATTTCCCCAGCGGTTGAGAATAATCATTTCAAATTGCTCAACATTGGATGCTTGAACCAAGAAGAAATCGTTGGTATTATCTCCGTTTGGTGTGAAAACATTGGGGACGATTAACTCGGGTTCACACCCATTTCCAACAGTGATACTTGCACTTCCTTCACAGCCCAAGGTGTCGGTAACCGTAACGGAGTACACTCCTGGTTCGCTTATGGTCAAAAAAGAATCGCTTGTTCCATCGTCCCAGAGATAGGTGACGTATGTATTTGAAGGTTCAACGTCGAAAGGAACTTCACACACAACGGTATCCGTGCCAAGCGTAAATGCTGGAGCTGATGTCACCGTTACTTGAACCGTATCGGAGTTTGTACAGCCATTTTCCGTTACCTCAACCCAAAAATTTCCCGTTGTGGAAACAACTAAGGCTGAGTTGGTTGATCCATCAATCCAGTTGTAGCTCGATCCTCCAGCAGCTGTAGCATCCAATGTTGTTTGATCATTTGGACAAATCCATTGGTCTGGCCCAAGATCTACCGTAGGTAGTGGAACAACCGTTAACACAAAAGAATCTTCATCTTGGCAACCACTCACATCATCGAATACGTAAAAAGTTGTTGCACCGACCGTGTTATAACTATCACCAATATTATAGGAAGTGCCTGAACCACCCGAGCCCTCATAATACGCCACACCAGCAGTCAGGTTTGTCCCTTGCACAGCTGGAAAAGTATACGATTCACAAACAGCAACATCCACAAGTGGATCAATAACGGGAGGGTCAACGACTGTGACCAAGATGCTATCGGAAACGGAGCAATTTGTAGCCGAATCGATGGCAGTTATGTAGTACATAGTGGTTCCTCCAGGTGTTGCTGTTGGATTGTTCAAGGTAGCGTCGTTGAGCGTTCCTGCGGGTGTCCATGAATACGTGTATTCGGATGAATAGGGATGAACGAGTCCTGCTCCCAATTGTGAACTTCCTCCAGGGCATACCGAGTCTGGCGTTGCCGATGGATTGAGTGTAGGAGATGTTACCAATACGGGATGAGTAATACTATCCTGACAGCCCGAGGCATCCGTTACCGTAAGTGTGACGTTGTAAGTTCCATCTGCCGTATACACATGTGATGGGTTTTGTGAAGTACTAGCATTTCCATCTCCAAAGTTCCAGTTCCAGTTCACGACCTGCCCAAATGAAGAAGTGCTATCCGAAAAATCCATTGGCTGTCCCTCGCACGTGTAATCAGCGAGAACGGTTGCCCATTCTGTATTGAGTTCTGTACAAAATTGCTGCTGGTTCGTTAAACTTCCTGTTCCTGCTGTCATTCCCCAAAACACATCAGGATTCCCTCCAAATATGTTAGCCACGATATCTCCCGTGTAGGAAACATACAAAACTCCGTCCATATATCCCTCCATGGTGAGCGTCACTGGGTCCCACGTTACCCGAAGCGTATGCCATGCACAATCTTCAATGTTAAAAGGAAGTGATGCAGGTCCAGCTAAATCATCTGGTCCACCATCGTGATTGATATTACCATTCGCATTAATCGCAAGGTGATCTGCCGCAGGGTCGAAGGAGGCTCCATTATAATATGTATCGATGAAAAGTCCTATTGAAGGCGTAACTCCACCAAATCCCATTCCGCCACCGCTAGCACCAACGCCCGTTCCAATGGGTTGAAGTCCAAAAGCCATTCCATCCGCTCCGCCATCGCTACAGCCAAGGAAAACATCGAAGGTAAAGTCGAAACCTTGCGTTAAGCTGATTGTGTTTACATTCCAAACTGACCCAGACTGTTGCTGAATATTCGGTGTTAGCTCGTAGCAATTACACGAAAGTGAAGATGCGTTTCCGTTGACTTGATATTGGGCAAACATCATTAGAGGGAAGCCCAAAAATAGGAGTGCAAGACATCTTCTTTTGAAACTCGAAATAGCAGTTTTCATAGTTTGATTAGGTAATTTTTGTTTCGGCGAAGACTAAATTTACGAAACTTCCTTGATTTATGGGTGAGGTTTCCCCATAGTATTCAGTGTAATAGCATCAAATGACACTATCACACATCGTTTTTCTGTAAAGAATGTGAGTGGTCTCTACTCTACCGGTGTTACTTTCACCTCCAAATACTTATCCCAGTATTTTCCAGTGATGATCATTTTTTGCGTTTCTGGATTGTACGCAATGCCGTTCAGCACTTCTCCTCTTCCACGATATTCCTTTGCAAGTTGGTTCGCGCTGATTTGCTGCACAACCTTTCCTGTTTTTGGATCAATTACAATGATAAAGTTCTGCAGGTAGACGTTCGCATAAATCAATCCATTGATGTATTCGAGTTCGTTGAGTTGTGGAATCGGTCCAAGATCGTTATAGACATTAATCACTCTTTCCACAGAAAACGTCTTTGGGTCTCGGAAGGTAATGCGTTCTGATCCGTCCGACATAATTAGGGATGTCCCGTCATTACACAATCCCCAGCCTTCACCCGCGTAGTTGAACTCTTCCACACGCGACATGAAATCATTTACATTGTACACAAAGCATTTTCCCTTTTGCCATGTAAGTTGATAGACTTTATCGTTCAAAATTGTGATCCCTTCACCGAAGTAATTTGCATCCAAACCTATTCGTCTTCCTTCAATGAGTGTTCCTGTTGATCGGTCGATTTCTCCGAGCATCGTTTTTCCTTGTCTCCCTGGATCTCCCGTTCCTTCGTACAATTTTCCATTATAGAATTCGAGTCCTTGCGTATAATTCTTTGGATCGTGTGGAAACGTTGTTACAACATCTGCCTTTGCCACCTGCGGGATAATGTCCGACAAAATGCGCAAATTTCGGTAGTCACCCGTTTCGTGATCTTCGCCAATGGCGCGAAGCGAAAGCTTGTGTGTTCCCATTAACTCATCGGTTCCTTCCATCGAATAGGTCACTTGTCCTTTCTTCGGTGATTTCCATGTTTTGATCGGGCGGTCGTTCAACAACAATTGAAGTTCTTCAATTCCGTCGTAATCAACATTCACCTTTAATTCAATCGTTTCACCTACGTGCATCGCCAAATTATCCTGAACGAACTCAAATTCGGCATATTTCCCTTCGAATTCTTCCTTATTAAAGAATGTATAATACAAAAATGCCCCTGCTACGAGGACGATCAAACCAATGATAATGGATCTTTTCATCTACTTCTTAATTGAATTTAGCGCAGCTCGTGGATCAATTCCTGAGTGCGATGCTACGTACACCACTTCCTGATTTTTGACCACCACTACTTGCGGTGATTGGTGTGTTACTCCTGTTTCTTCTGCAATTGCGTTGGAAACGTCTCGATGTGCAATTAAATCGAGGTAATAAATGGTCATTTCTTCTGGTGTTCCTTCCCAACGTTGCTGGAAACCGTTAAGTGCCATTGCTGAAATATTGCAACGTGTACTGTGCTTGAAAAATAAAATTGGTTTTTCAGACGATAATTCTATCGCCTTTTTCATTTGTTCCACAGACGTTAGTTGCATCCATGGCAACCCCGCTTTTTTCTTCTCCTTATTCTCCCCCTTACTTCTTGAAAACCAACCCATCTCTCTACATTTCTGGTGTAAACTGCTTTAAAAAGCGCACATCATTTTCTGAATACAAACGTAAATCATTTACTCTATATTTCAATTGCGCAATTCTTTCTATTCCCATTCCGAAGGCAAATCCTGAATACACTTTGCTATCGATATTACTCGATTCTAAAACGTTTGGATCTACCATTCCGCATCCTAAAATTTCTAACCATCCAGTGTACTTGCACACATTACATCCTTTCCCACTACAAATGGTACACGAAACGTCTACCTCTGCACTTGGCTCTGTAAATGGAAAATACGAAGGACGTAATCGGATTTGTGTTTTTTCTCCGAACATCTCTTTTGCGAAGTACATCAAGGTCTGTTTCAAATCAGCGAAAGAAACATCTTTATCGATGTATAGTCCTTCTACCTGATGGAAGAAACAGTGCGCACGCGCAGAAATTGCTTCGTTTCGATATACACGACCTGGTGAAATTGTTCGAACGGGAGGTTTGGAGTTTTCCATCACGCGCACTTGAACAGACGAAGTGTGTGTTCTCAATGCGATTTCCTCCTCACCTTTTTCAATAAAAAACGTGTCCTGCATGTCTCTCGCAGGGTGTTCTGGTGGAAAGTTCAACGCAGAGAAATTGTGCCAATCGTCTTCAATTTCAGGCCCTTCCGATACCATGTAGCCAATTCGACTAAATATTTCAATGATTTCCGATCGAACAAGGGAAAGCGGGTGGCGAGACCCTACTGCAATTTGATCGCCTGGACGTGTCACATCCACCTTCGACGATTCCTCCACTTGTGATTCGAGTGAATCCTTAGCTGTATCAAAGTGTTCCTGAGCCTTGTTTCGCAATTCGTTCAGCATTTGTCCTACCTCACGGCGCTGCTCATTTGCCACATTTTTTATTTCTCCGAAAAGGTTTTTTACAATCCCTTTTGATCCCAAAAACTTAATCCGAAACTGCTCCAAATGCTCTTGCGATGAAATCTTAAAAGCTTCAATTTCGGCCTGTATCTCTTTAATTTTTTCGTTCATTTCTTCTCTATTCTCTCCAACTTCCTACTGCTGAGATCATAAACTTTCAACTGGGTGTAACTTTTCACCTAGTTCGATTGTTTATGTAACATAACGTTCTTCTTTGCGTACGAAGTTAAGAATTCACGGATAAAGTTTTTTACAGAATCTGTTTTTTAGCGTATATTTGAAGACTATCACGTATATATAGATATGAATAAGGCACGAAAAATTGGTTTGTTGGCATTTGTTGTTCTTTCGATTGGGTTCATTCAATCGTGTAAAAATAAAGAGCCATCAGCGATCAAAATATTTGTTCGATCTGCGAGCAATGAATTAGTACAAGGGGCAAAAGTGATAATTATTGGAGATGTGAACTCAAACCCTCCTACGCTTTCTCATGTAGATACTGTTTTAACAAATTCATCTGGTTTTGCTGTGTTCGAAATGAAAGCTTATTACGAAGCTGCTGGAGAATCAAATTCTGTTGGCTATTTCGACGTTATTGTGAAAAGCGGAACAAAGCAGGCGGAAGGACGTGTTAGAAGCCGAGCACACACAACTGCTGTAGAAACTATTTACTTACCTAACTAAGAATTGAATAGATTATGAAAATGAATCGATATATGGCCCTTAGCGTTGTTGCGTTATTATCGCTAGCAATGTTTGTAGGATGCCGAAAGAAACAAGATACAATCGCTGAAATTACTGTTCTCGATGCTTCGAACCAAGCGGTTTCTGGAGCTCGCGTTGTGATTTATGGACAGTCAACGACAAATCAACCTGCAAATGTAGTGTTGTACGATACAACTGAAACGAACTCGTCGGGAGTAGCTGTTTTCAACTTCAACGATGTTTACCAATTGGGACAAGCAGGAGTTGCTGTGTTGAACATTGATGTTCAGAAAGATCAACTAACAGGACAAGGAATTATTAAAGTTGAGCAAGAGGTAACTTCGAAAGAAACAGTTTTTGTTCAGTAAGCGATAACAACTTTTATAGTGAAGGCGTTGACTTAGGTTGACGCCTTTTTTGTTTGGTTTCGACTTCGTTCAACCAACGACTCAGGGCACATATTAATCAAAAAGGATATGGTATTGTTGGTTGAGCGAAGTCGAAATCAACGCCACTCGAGACTCAACTAATCCGTACTACAGCAATTTCGGAATTTCTTGCCGCTGTCGCAGGGACATGGCTCCCAGTGTTGAGTTGGTTTTGCTTTTTTCACCAACTCTCGATCCGCGAGCTCTTGCCCGAACATCAATTCCATGTACTCGTAAAGAACAGGATGCTTTTTTTCGAGCAGTTTCGGTCGTTCGAAAAAGTACTCAGATACCACCGCTAAAAACTCTTCGTGACTGGTTCCTCCATAATCGCGAATGTCACTTTTGTGTTTACGAATCTCTTTGATGTTTTCATCCATCAGTTTAATCCACGGAAGTACTAGACCTCGCTCCTCAATTGTTCCAAGCACGCCATCCATCTTTCCATCCGCTTTATCGAGCAAATGAACAAACTCATGAATGGCTGTGTTTTGCTTATCCGTTTTGTTCTTATATCCATGCCAGAGCGAATATTTCGAAAGAATCATTTTTCCCTCCATGTAGCCATACCCCACCATTCCGAGGATTGCTTTGGATTTTGATCCGATGGTATGATTTTCATCGAAGTGTTTTGGATAGAGCAAAACCTCCCGCAAATTGTGATACTCCCACGCAGGAAAGGCAAAAATGGGAACAATGGCACTCGCACCAATGAGAACACGGTCTTCATCTTCTACTGTAGTTTTGATTCCTGTAATTTTCGTCGTATTCAGGAAACGCAAGACCCGTTTTTCAAATTGCTTTTTTTCCTCTGGACCCAACGACCGATAAAACGGCAAATATTCAATTAGTAGATCTTTCCATGCTTGAGGAAATTCAATGTCTTGAGCTTTTCGCTTTTTCTTTCTGAAGAAACACATGAGCGCAAGATAATGAGGAATGTTGAAATGTTGTTGAGTTTCGGGGTTCGAGAACTTCAATCTTTGGTTCAAAACAGTAAAATTGCGGGATGATGCTCCGGAATTCCGCTTCTATTCACAAATCTTCTTCCACCAGAAACCCCATTTTTCCCATACGATAATCGCGCATGGCTTCTAAAATTTGTGTTTCCGTATTCATCACGAATGGACCTTGCTGCAACACTTTTTCCTCGATTGGTTTTCCCCCGAGCAGCAAGTACTGCGCTTCTGACTTCGCTTCCAATGAAATCTTTTCTCCCTCTTTATTAAAAATCATAAAACTTTCAGGATCTACCAATCCGTACCCTTCGATTCGGATATCTCCACGAATACTGTACACCGCAGCGTTAAATCCTTCGGGAATATCAAACTCCACCTTTCCTCCTTCTTTTGTGATTCCCCACACAATCAGCAATTCGCTTTCCGATGTTATCGTTCCTCTTCTTCCGTGGTAGTTTCCTGTCACGAGCTTGAGATCACTCAGTCCGTCCTTTGATTCAATTCGGGTAAAATTAGGCGCTTCCACATGCGAATAAACAGGAGGTTTCATTTTCGAAGATGCTGGACTGTTGATCCATACTTGAATAAATTCCTGGTGCATTTTCTGTTCAACTGCCGCTTCTGATGGTCGTTCACTGTGAATGATTCCGGCTCCTGCATGCATCCACTGGACTTCTCCTGCTTTTGCAATCTGACTATTTCCTCTACTATCTCGATGGTGCAGTTCTCCTTCCACCACAAAGGTAACGGGAGAAAATCCTCTGTGTGGATGTGGTCCTACACCTTGAATTCGAGCCGGGCGATCATACATCAATTCAATTTGTGCATGATGCAAAAGCAAGAAGGGATCAAGGTTCGGAACATTCTGCGTTGGCAGTGCTTGCTTTACAGGGACACCGTCCATATCAATTTCCCGTGCGGGGAGAATACTACTTACACGTTTAAGGTTCATGAGTCACATTTGAATGGGACAATTTACTGCCGAAAACTGGTATTTCCTAGTCCGATTGGTTGGATATACATTGTAGAAACCTAAGCGAGTGTAACCTTTTCCGCTTGCCAATTGTTCTACTATCAAACCCGCCGATTATGAAGAACATACTGATCATTAGTTTATTAATTCTTGTTTCGTTTTCATGCCGAAAAAAGGAAGACACCTTGGTTGAAATCACCGTGAAAAATGAATACAACGAAGTTGTTTCTGGTGCCAAGGTCAAACTGTTGACTGTTCCTCCATATGAAGCAAACAAGACACCCATTTTGGAAAAAGAAGGAACAACAGATATCAACGGAGTTATTCGATTCAACTTCAACGATACGTATCACCTCGGACAAGCAGGAGTGGCTGTGCTGAACATCGAAGTAGAAAAAGGGAGTTTAGATGGAAGAGGGATTATCAAGGTGGAACAAGAGACAACTTCCAAAAAGACCGTTTTTATTCAATAATTACGCCTGCTGTTTGAACATATTTGCATCTTTCCTGTAGTAAAAGGCATGAAGATGTTATTTGCTCTTTTTGGGTCGCTATTCATTGGGACACTTCACGCACAAAGTGAGGCTCCATTCGACCCACTTACTATCGATAGTTTGGTTAATGCTCATATTGGAAAGTATTCCGTCCAATCGGGAAATCCTGTTGTGATAGCGGGTGGAGATCAACCAGTAATTGCGTTTTTTGAAGTTCAATATTTGGATAGTGTTGAGGAAACTCCCAGAACTCAATTCGAACCGTTTTACTCGGGTCGTCCTGCCGTGTCCATGTTTCAAATTTTGGAACGCGATACCAACCATGTTTTTCGAAAAAAAACGATTGATACATTGGATGCAAATCCTGGATACAGCAATTGCCACATGACTGATGTTGTTGACAGTGCTGGAATTGTGAATCATGGAAAATCGACATCTCTCGTGCTGTTGGTCTGTCATCCTGTTATGATTACTTGTAACTCCATGACCTATTACTACCTACAATCGTACGCTCTTTCCTCACAAGAAAACCCCTTTGAAAAAGAACCACTTGAATCGGTAAACAATATCGACTTTTATCGTCAAGACCGAAGAGAGAAAGCATTCCAACATGTTACATGGAAAAAAGTCGATTAGTCTCATCTGAAATAACTGATTTGATTGCTCTTAATCCTTTTGGTATTTTTACATCATGTTGAAATATGTTGTTTTCTTGCCTTTGTTTATCGCTTATGCATCCTTTTCGCAAGAACGAGCGACACCAGAACGGTTGAAGCACGATAAGGAAATTTGCGAAGCATTTGCCCAAAAGTCCATTAAAGAAATAAGCGGTGGCTTTTTACTCGTTCGATTGAACTTTCGTCAAAAGCAAGTGGATTACCTCATGAAGCACGATACCGTTGAAGCGAAAAAAGTACAAGAGAAGGCCTTGTCTACCAATTTGAAAATTTCGAAGGCGTTTCAAGACAAATACGCGTTTAGTCGTGTGTACTTCTTTCAGTCGTCGGATTCGAGACACCTTCGAAATCAAGTGTTTGACTCAGTTACCTTTTATGATCACGATTTAAACGTTGTGGAAGCTTCTGAACTTCAAAAGGACAATTATTTAATCGGTGAATTTGGCCGAATTCAGCAAGATACCGCTCGTTACTACGCGAGTGATCGCATTTACACTCCAAGCAACAAGGAAAAAACAAAGGTCTATTACGGCGGTTCGAAAAATGGGCGCGAAGCATTTATCGTTATGGATCGAAAATTCCAGCAAATTCAAAAGCCGTTTCCTTACTTTTCTCCTCTTCAACCTTTTATGTCTCAAAAAGGACGGTACCGACAAGCATTAGTTGTTCTTGATGAGAAGTTAGGACGGTATGAAAGAGAAGTTAACTCCACAGGGAAATAGTTGAACCGTTTCAAATAAAACCCTCGTACAACTAAAGTGCTGCACGAGGGTAATTTTATCAGTACCGATGTTGGGCTTTTTTAATGCGTCATCACCAAGGGTCTAAAGTTTAATACATTAGCAATGGAAATTGCACTTTTGCTAACACAGTTTTGATTAATTAGATCATCCAAATCAGCAACTCTTCGTTGTAGGTCATTAAACCCACGCATCACAGCGGGACCTCCACTTGGTCTTCCTGCAGGATCAAATACACTCATTATTCCATTTGACAGTCCGTCGGCATCTACAGGTGTAATTCCTCCCACACTTCTCCCTGGAGAACCAGTTAGGAATCCTGAAAGTCCAGCGGGCGAACCAAATCCAGCAGGATCAATGTGTGTGAAACTAGTTTGGGTTTCGCCTCCATGACATCCACTACATGTATTGAGCGACAAAATATGTCGGGCGTCATCGTTGTTGATTAAGAAAGGAGCGGTAGTTGCTGCATCAAAATGACTTGGACTATTCCCTGGAACATTGACATTTCCAACTGGAGGGAACTGAGTATGAGCCGCACCTCCTCTGAAATCAGACCCTGAGAATGATAACGGAATTTCATAGTTATTTGCCAAAATATCGGGTTCGTTTCCATTTACATAGCTGGCCAATAATTGCGTTTCTGGTGTTCCATTTTTCTGGTTGTATTTTCTAGCTGGCTCCATTTTTACATCGACCATTTCCAGAACACCTGCAGCATTCAAATTAAATTCTCTTAACTCCCAAGGAGCGCCAATTGCGATTTCATTTGTTCTAATTTGATTAATGGAATTATCATTTGGTTTGGATGTGTTGGTTCCACACTGCGTAAATTGCATCGTGATTGCCTCAAGCGCAGCATTATATGCAGGACTTCCCAAAGTCAATGTTGGATTACTTAATTCTGCCCATTCTTGACCAAATGCTTTCACATCAACACATGTTTTCTTGTTGATACCATACTCGAAAATGACATTGAACTCTCTAGGATTACATGCATTATCCAACACACAGAAAACGAGTCTTCCCTCTCCTGCATCACTGAAACCGTACCCTGAACTTCCTCTCAAATCCAAACGGTTAACGATCGCTGTTAGCTTAAATGGTAGACGTTCCAACAAAAGCGGGCCAACAGGGTTTCCTGCTGCAATATTGGCTTGATCACTCAAGGTTTGCCATGTATTGATAACAGAAGCAATGTTCCGAGGAGGTACACCGTCACCGTTAACTGTATTTGGAATGGTCCATGTGTTCAACCAATCCATAACAAAGTTGATTGTTGTTGCGTCGTTCACTATCGAACCTGGGGAGGGAGATGCCATTTGTCTCATCAACTCTCCAAATGTCCAGACACCATTCGGGTTTCCTGCCGCTGCTGAAAAATCACACGGATTAAACGTACGCGTAGGATCTTCCACCACACCTATACTATTAACTAGTAGCGATTTTTCCGCTAGAATTGGAAAACTCACAGACTTCGGTCCAAAGGTAAAAGGAAACAAAGTCGATGGAATCTTTAATCGTTTCTTCGATTTCAAATCCGAAGGTTCGAACAATCCCAACCGTTTCTGATCTAACTGAGTAATGCTTCTTGCGTTCGAAAAATGTTTTCTCTTACCAAGCAACATCTCTACTTTGGCACCTTCCAAATCTTTGATTAACTGTCCAATATCCTCTTTAAGGAATAAGGAAAAAACGCCATCTCCTTCTTTCTCATCGGCTCCTTTTCCATCATCGCGAAGAACGACTTGTTCCTTTCCAATTTGAATGGCAAGAAATGGTTCCTTAATTCTCTCCACATCTTCTTTTGAGAAAGTTGCTGTAAGGCGAACATTTTCATCTGAACTTGTTGGTTCCTCCAAGAGTTCAATCGAAACATCTTCTGCAATTGGAGGTTTTTGTTCGAACTCAGGTCGAATCTTTACATCAGCAAGAATAGCATTTACTTCCTGATCATCTTGATTATTTCCCGTATCCTCGCAAGAGAACATGAGAATGCACAAGGGTAGTAGTACAAATTTTAGTGTTTTCATAATGGTTGTTTTTCAGTAAGGTAATTGTTCTTGGACATAAATTTTCCGCACTCATTGTTCGGAAAATACTGTAAATCAATGTGTAAAAACCATTGTCGTGCCTTCAGAAAAACACCTAATGTCACTTTTTAAACCAAAAAAAGCCAACCGATAGATTGACTTTTTTAACTTAAACAAACGTGATAACTAATTCAGGAGCGCGTTCAATTTCGTTCGAAGGGTTCCTTCATGTGTGAGTCCGTTTACTTTGTCGACGATCACATCATCTTTGATGAAGAATAATGCGGGAATGCTTCGAACTTAAATTCTCTAGCCAATTCCTTGTTTTGGTCCACATTAATTTTTCTCACTTCCACACTCCCTTCGAATTCCTGGGATAATTTGTCTACTGTAGAAAGAAGCGTTTGACAGGGTCCGCACCAATC
>JABXHO010000013.1 GCA_013373595.1 Flavobacteriales bacterium
CCAACTGAGCTACCTCGCCATAAACATTGCATAAGCAATTGCGGGTGCAAATATAACAGGATTTTTATTTACCGCAATTTTTTTGATCGTATATTTACTCATGATTTTTTCTTTTTCGAACCTTGTACACAGGTTATCATTAACCGTAGCCGCCCTCCTACTTCATCAACTTGTATTTAGTCAAGATCTTATCTCAAAAGATGGTGAGAATATGGGGCCTCGTAAGTATTTCATTTATTCATGTGCATACGACGAAAATGATCAGATTCGTATTGACTATGAACTAGGATATTCCAATTTGGATTTTTGCGATTGTTTGGCGGATGACTTAATACCTCAAATGACAAAAGAGGAAATTACATATTACTTTCGAGGTAATAGACATTCCGAAGTGTTCAACAATCCTAATCTTGCAACTATTTCCAGGGACTGTATGAAATATGCCATGGAAAAATGGGACTCTACCCCTGCTCCAGAGGAAGTGTCAATTGTGCCCGAAACCCGAATCTCTCCTCCTCCAAAGGAAGTCTCAACCGTGTCCGAAACGCGAACTTCTCCAATTCCAGGTGTGATTGACAGTATTCTTGTTATTGTTGATTATGAACGAAAGTTCTATGAAATAAGGGATCAACAAATTGAACAGGTAAAACAGGAAACAGAGTTCAGCAACGAAAAGCTTCTATCGCTAAAAAAGAAACTAAATTATGAGGATATCATCCAACCAAAGGTTATCTACAACGCTTATTTAGACAATTCAGAAGAAGACAATCAAGCGATCTATGCGTACCTACGGTCACTATCCCCTGAAGAATTAACTCAATCAAGCCTTTTGTACAATAGCCATGTGGTTCTCTATTTTCAAAAAATAATTGCCGCTAGGTCGAGTGAGTTTTTGTCGGAGTAAATGGATAAACCATTCTCCTTTTTCAGATCAGCACCAATGTATCTATCATTTTATGAACAAAAAGTGTACGCTTCCCTCCAAATCGAATTTAGATAGAAAATGTACGCATTTGATTTAGTTGATAAAAGATGGTAGCCCTTTGAGCATTCTTAGTCGATCCGTGGAATGAATCGATAATGTAGGATTGCAAATCCTACACAGCTAAATAAAAGATTGAAATGCCGATAGCGCAGGATTACAAATCCTGCATCGCGCGATTTTAACGATACTTTTAGGGATCATTTTTTGGCATTGTCTTGATGCTTTCGTGCCGGCTTTTGTATTGCGAAGCATTGCAAATACTTCGCAACGAGGTGACCTATAGCGCAGGATTACAAATCCTGCGTAGCGCGACTTTTTATTTAATGATATTAGAAGAGTCTTTGTCACTTCTTGGCTGCTACGGCAGAGTGCTTCACGAAATGCGGTGTGTTTTCTTGTTTACTAAAAAAGGTCGATTCAAATGAACCGACCTTTTGCTCTCTTTTCGACTGAATAGTATTCTAAAAATATCTATTCCTCGATCATATCGTGCTTACAAGACAACTAATCTCAACGAAACAGATACTCCATCAACCTTTGCAATCACTAAGTAAACACCTTTATCCAAAGGTATATCGTGATAGTATGACTTCATCTCTATTTTATCCTGACACTGAATCAAACTTCCCTGAAAATCATAAATCGCTATTGACTCAATCACATCTTCTCCGAATGATTTAACCTTAAACTTACCATCTGAACTAGGGTTTGGAAAGAGCTTTACGGATTCGGAAATCGCTGAAGTCTTGTTTGTCTCCCCTTCTCGTCTTTCATGTACCATTTGCGATTGAATCTCCGTAATAGGTCGTTTGTTTTCCGACAATGCATCTAGTTCATTGCATTCCTCATAATATATATGAATAAGCGCTGCTGCTCCCAACTCGGTGTAGGTTCCGGGTCGCAACTCGATATAATTTCCCGCTTCCAAAATTAGATCAGCATTCGGTTCTACGACGTAATATCCCTTATCCGTAGTATACGTTACATCGAAACCAGTGTGAATTGCTTCCTTAGCAATTCGTTTTGACTTATATGTATACGTAGACCTCGCTTGTTCACCTAAATGATCATTTTGTAAATTGAGTATCGAGGGGCGATATTCATTCACCATGAAACTGGTTAATATCGCACGATCAGTTGCGTTGTCATTTTTCAAGTTAATGTGATGGTTCGGTGTGTTGTCTATATAAATAGCCTCAAACGGTGTCACCTCAAAATGATCCGTCGGTCTTCCAATATTTGGGTAGCCATAGTGATCAGACTGAGGGTCTCCTTCCTCATCATCATACATTAATTCTAAATCATGCATATCAAGTGTATGCGTGCCATTGGTAGGCCACAAGGCTTTGTTTATGGCAAAAGCAGAAAGAACAGCTTTGTGAGTATATGTCCTTGTACCATTATAAAGTAATGGCCAGTACAAATTATCAGCAATTTCCAGCACATTTCCTTCATTTGCCATGTACGACCCAGAAGCATTATCAATCTCTTGCATTCCTTTCACGTCAATCGCATGAGTTATTCCAAATGGAATTGTATAAAATGCATATCGAACTCCCCAATTTCGGTACAATTTCTCATAGTCTGATGCGTTGTACTTCGCAGGACTGAGGTAGTAACGATAAGCGGGATACCAAAGATTTCTCCATGGATCATCACTCGCATTGAATTTGGGTTCTGTCAACTCATCATTTGTCCCACTAATTTTCCCCAATGAAACCGCAATATTTCTTGTAGAATACGGCAATGGAATAAAGTGATCACCGCTATCATACGAAGCCAGTGCGTCTAAATAATCTTGTCTTAGTTGATGATGTGTTGGTGTCACATTCTTATTCATAATCGGTGAGCCAAAATTTGTAGCAGATAATCCATCTGTGTACGCGTGATACATCAACAGCTCCTTTACTGTCTTCTGGCGAATAAATGAGTTCAGGAATAAGTTAAATCCCATACGAACTACACCAGTCGCGGTCAAGGCTGTAAAGTTAGGATAAATAGCACTTGTCTTGATCATGTACTGATAAGCTAAGGGAATATTTGCTCCAAAGAAATTTCCATCGTACGCATTGAATAAACGCGTATGATGATGAGCACGAGTACCTGTCATGTGCTCATGTTCCATCTTCATCAAGGCCAATCTTCCTATATCTGCTCCCATTGAAGAAGCATGCATAACATTCTCAGCATAACTGTCTTCCTTGTTTTCATTGACCCAATCGAGAAATTTAATGAGTAAATCCGCCGACTCTTGCATTCCATGTTTCTTGGGTTGTGCATGTATATTGAATCTTACTAAAAAGATATCAAAATGATTTTTACGTAAGGTGTTCAAAAATTCATCATGGTAGTTATTGTAGATTTTCCAGGTTTTCTTAAACGATTGTCCAAATATTGGTGGACGATATCCTGTTAACAAAATCATAGGATTATGAAACATCTCTCCATCGTCATCTAACTGTTGACTTTTGCATGATTGAATCAGGCACCATCCTAATTTATTACCATCGTTATCCTCGAAAATATTATTCTTCCAGATCGAACTGTTACAGAATGCCTCAGGTAATTCCTCACTGGACCTCAATTTGAGATACGGTGTTTGAATGATTATCGTATGGATAAATTCTTGCTGATTTACGTAAGTGACCTTTACATTATAGGTCTGAATAGACAAAGTGTCATTTAGCGCTACTGCAAATGGTTCGTTAAATGGAACATTGATCCACTGACTATTTTGCTGAATTTTTATGGAGTTAACTTGTTTATTTTGATCATCAACGAACGTCCATTCTGGTTTGAAAATGAAGGAGAGGTTCTCGAGATCTACTCCATCATACATGGGAGCAATCATCTGTACATTCTTTTTCGAGTACAGTTGAGCGCTTGCAGATCCCATATCCGTTAGCACTACTCCATTGAAGTAAAGCTGTTGCGAGGACATTCCTTGATCAACATCCAAGTCATGATAGTCGTAGTCAATAACACCAAGCGGAATTACAGTTTGCTCTGATTCGAACTGGTGTTTTCCGACCTCCGCGCTAACTCCTTCATAAATTTCCTGAACGTCGAATAGGTTCGGAGTCGTTGACATTCGGTCTAATTCCATCAAAACACCGTACAGTAAATCTGCATTTTTTGATGTGTTCGGGTTAGACTCATAATCGGTTATATAACCAACTATTGTATCTTCCTGTAACAGTCGATCGTGTAAAAGTCCTGTCGGAAAATTCGAAGGAGTTAACCCACCTAGTATAGTATCTGATAATTCATCTGGTGGTAAGTAGAGCGTATCGCTATTTTGCGCATTTCCCACATACGAAACCAATGAAATTATGAAAATCAATATGTTTTTCATCTTATTAAGTTTTATCGTTCTGTGAGATTATTCTCCTTTGAGCTCTTTTAACTCTTTCTTAATTGCTTCATTTTCTTGTTTTAACTCAATCATGTAAAGCGTCAACTCCTCAATTTTCTTGAGTAGTGTTGCATCCATTTCAGCAATATCAATCCCTTCGCTTACAACATCGTCTGCTGAAGGAACTCCAGGTAAATGCTTGTTTTCATCGATGTATTGTTCTACTTCATCAAGCGGCATTAAATCGTACGAATCTTCAAACACCACATCCATCCAATCTGCTGATGTTTTGATGGCTACGCGTACTTTTTCGGTCATGATTCCGTCGGCCACGTACAGCTTATAACTTCCGTTAAACGTTGAAGCGAGTGTTGGGTCGAGTCCAATACTCACCTTTCCATTGTCTTTGATGAACAAGTGGTAATTCCCCCCTCCTGTTGTGGCTCCGAAAGGCTTCCAGAAATTGAGTCCTCCAGCACTTGCATTGTGTTCGATTCCCCACTCTCCATGAGATGCTCCTGTTTCCGAACCAAGTAATAACGAGGCCTGACTACCATCAATAAGTGTGAATCCTTCAATATGCGCGTCTACATCTGTTCCATTATCATCTACTATATGGAAATGCGCATCTGGTGTCTCTGTCCCGATCCCCACTAAACCATTTGACTTTACATGCATGTAAGGTTTAAACGCGGTTCCTGATCTTCTTCGAATCACAAATAAATCAGGGTCCGAAATCAATGGCAGTGTTTGTGACGCACTGAACATTTGTGGCGCTGTAATCCGTGCACCTGCTTCTGCGTAGTTTGAGGACGAAAACTCTAAATCAATCCGTGCTGTTGGGTTCGATTGCCCAATTCCTATATGACCAATTGGATCAATTCTCATTCGTTCATTTCCTGCCGTTTTAAACAACAAGGGAGCAGATGCTCGATGTGTAAGTTCGAGTTCACCTGAACTATTCAATTGTAAATGTGCCCCTCCGGATGAAGATGTACCGTTCCTGAAGTAAATAGAAACGTCTTGTCCCAGGTGTTGAATATGCATGTCTTCAGTGCCTGAACCAAATACGATTCCTGTGGTTTCAGTACGAATGGTACTTTGTGTAAATGAATATTGTGCTAAGAACAACATTGCTACTGGTATGAATACGTGTTTTTTCATATTGGTTATTTTATGTATTAAATAATGGTTCGTTCAATTTCTTGAGTAGTCAAAACTGTGTGTGTGTGTGTGTAAATTCAATTGTTTGTTGTATTGCGAAGCATTGCAAATGCTGCGCAGCGGGGTTTTCTTTCTTCAAAGAAAGCAACTCGCCTCGTAATCTAATTACAGATTATAAACCTCAATGATAGGTTTGATTATTCGTCTGCTATTTCCATTTTATAATACTGGCACGCGTTCGAGACGCGCGCCAGTTCTAGGAACTCAATTGTTTATTGTATTGGGACAGGATTGTAATCCTGCGCAATACAACTCATCTAATAGAGTATAAGTCATCGGATATTTACTCTACCCATACTCTTGTTCGCGACGGTTCAGATGGAAGAACCGTTAGTGTGTACGAGTCAAAATCATCTGGGGAACACCCCGTATATGGAGCCAAATACTTTATACCGTAATCTGTCCAAACGACATCTCCCAAAGTACAATTTTCAATTAACCTGTAAACGCGAACTCGGAATACGTTGTAACCATCAGGCACCGTAAATTTAGCAGGAACTGATCCTGGATTTAAACATTGCGGGATGGGTTCCAATGCTGAAACACAATCACTAAGACCATCTGTTTCATAAGCAGGACGTATCCATAACTTATCTGTAGTATTGTTGTACACCCAAAGCTCCTCTAATTGTGAAAAAGTCACTGTACTAATTGTTAGGAATAATCCTATAAGAATTGTTTTCATATGAATTGTATTTATTGGTTACTAATTATATCAATTAAGAGCACATTCGTGGTTGCTGAAAAGAAAAACCGCTCCACGCTACAGCATTGTTATGAACATGCTTGGGCATAAGGACATGTGAAATAGCATCTCCTGACTCCCACTTTCTGTACTGCACTCCTAATACAACTTTCGTGATCTTGTTGTTGACAAAACTGGGGTGATCGAACCTGAACTTAGCAGCATCAACATCTGTACCACCATAGTCTGAGCTGTAAGAAAGAATATCTACACTTTCAGATCCACTATATGTAGGACCACCTCCACCGATCGATGTGGAATAATTGACCATTCGCTCATCACTTGGCAAAAGTGTCACTGTTGTAGTTTGTGCATAAGATATAGGTAATATCAAAAATCCAAATAACGTTAAGCAAATGTTCAGAAATGAAACATTTTTTGTCCTCAACTTGTTTTGATAAACAAGTTGAATTCTTTTTGAAAATGAAAATTTAGTCATGTTGATTTCTTTAAATAATAAGTTTTTCCGTGTTACCAAGTGTGATTCATTAATGCTAATATTTTATGTTTAGAGTCATTACGAGGTAAACTATTAACTTCATAATTATTAGCTGAATTATATTCATCTATTTAATTGATTGTGAATTGCGCAGGATTTGTAATCCTGCGCAGCGGGTATTTCATAGTTCCTATCCGTACGTCTTTCTGTATCTCTTACTGAAAGAATTCTTTTTTCCTTTTTTCCTTTTCTTTTTCTTCTTCGACTCTTCCCTACCCTCGACTCCACCTTTATCAGATCCAAACTCTTTTTTTCCTCTATTCCTCTTTCTAAGAGAGCGATAGAATTTTCGTTTTTGGCTTCTTCGCCGTTGATTTGCATATCTCCAGCCCCCTACTTTTCTAGAATTTTGTGGTGGCACCCCATTAATTATTATTGTTGATTCTTCCTTCAGTCTAGAAAAAGTAAAAATCCCCCAAATCTTATCTTTAACTACATACTTCATTTCAACAGTCCTGCTCACAACATCCACTGTATATGCAGACGTACGATTGTTAGCAATTGCATCGGGACCAATATTCACCTGAACAGTAAAATTCGTGTTTGGTGGGATAGGGACCTGAGCTGTTCCTTTCATTGCTCCACTTGCGAAAATTCTTAATCCAGTGGCATTATCTATGATTGTAATTACATCAGGCTCATTAAAAGCATTAAAATCAACAATTGCACCACTAGAACCAGAATTGTAAACCGCTACTAAATTACCATCTACGACTCTTCTAGTTACGGCTTCAATAGTAGTAACCTTATATTTCCTCTTGTATATAGTTCTGTAAGCACCTGACCAATTCTTATTTGGTGTAAGGTCATCAAAAAATCTTCTAATTAACTCCCAAACGTCTGGCGGTCCGAAACTTTCTCCCTCCAGTCCCAAAGGGTCCACAAAGAAAATCGGGTTATTATTATACGCACTAAACGGACTTGCTCCCGGATACTTTGAAGCCAACGGGTCCAAGGACTTCCATCTACCCAATCTTGGATCGTATTGACGGAACATCGTCGTGTAGGAGTTCCCTTCTCCAGAAACCTCATTGTCCACTTCCATTCCGTTGAAGGCATATCGATAATCTGCCAATGAACCATGTCTGTTTGGCATTTGCATACCGTACGGATAATAGTCAGAATAAGAAACTACATCAGGTAACAAAGCGAGCACTTCCTCTCCTGCATACGCTCCCCAAATATCTCCTGGTCCGCTAATATTGATATTGCTTAACGTAAACGTTCCTCCTGAAGCTCCTTGTGCTGCCCAGAATAATTTAGTTTTAGTAGTACTTGCGGTAAATGTATAAGAATAGCTGCCTGCTCCTGTTCCGTCAAGTAAACCAAGGTTTCCGCCTCCAGAACAGCTCTGAGCACGGGCTTTTAAATATGGTGTTGTTTGGTTGAGTACGTCATAACTTACTGTGTACGATTCACCAACTACCGTTGCAATGGTTAAGAATGCCAAGAAGTTTGTACTTGACGGGTGCGTAACCGTAAGGTCATCGACTTCACCATCCGTATCATAATCTTCTACTACTGAAGTTGTGGTTCCGGCTGGATAGAAATACCACGTTCCAGCATCACCACAGTTGGTTGGACTAATGGTGAAATCTTCCGCTAACACATAATTATCAGCTGTTACATCAATTAGCGTTCGATCGGTAATCACTTCTTTTACATTACCCAAATGATCGCCCAATTCAAACATTTTCTCACCAAGAATGCGATGATGCTTTGATGCAAAAGCCGCGGGTTCTTCAGGAATATCAGCAAATACATCCCCATCTCCTGTTACATCAATATTTGATAGCACGTAATTTCCTGTACCTCCTTGCACTTTCCATCGGATTTGTGTTTTTGAGGAAGTCGCTAAGAATGTATGTGAATAACTACCAGGTGTCGATACATTTACACCTGTAATAACCGATCCTCCTGGACAATCCAGTGCGCGTTCCTTAATACCTGGAACTGTCATTGATAGTACATCATATTCTACTGTATATGTTGAACCTGTTACTGTATTCACAGTGAGATACACTGAGAACGTTGACGCTACTGAATTCGAAATGGTCAAATCGTCTTCTCCATCAAAATTAACATCAGAAAGCGAATAGGTTGTATTTGGATCTTCATTCATGAACCATGATCCTGCGCCACCACAAGGATTTCCAAGCATAAAATCATCCAAAGAATAAGATTCATCTATTACTTCAGGAACGATCTCTACTCTCCGTGTGTCCAATCCTACTCGTGAGGCTCCAAACATCATTGCTTCAGAACGGAACAAGACTGGATCTCCTGCTTTCTGTTGATATACCGCCATCGTTTGACCGTTGGCATCAGGTGTGTACCACGAGTAATTCCACTCGGAGGAAGGCAAGAGATTACCACTTACATCCTTTGTCATTTCCACTTTTAAGCTACGCGATCCCATTGGGTCGTATTCGAAAAACAGATCAGATAAAGTCGACCCGTCCTCTCGGAAAATGCGTTTCAGTTTCCCGCTGGGGTACCATTCTATGTAGGCAATTTCTTCTTGTTTATCACTTTTTAATGAACCATCAGGGTGGTATTGGTAATTGCCCGATGATTGCGCATTCTGTATGTCTCCGTAGCTTGTTCCTATAATGGCGTCTTGAACATCTTCTAAGCGATTCGAAGTACTCGGGTAGTTGTAAACGAATTCATCCATTCGATTTGATCCAAAACCTTCGTCCTTCGCACGTCGATCTAACTTATCAATATTCCCATTCTTATCATATTCAATGCGAACCTCGTAATCTCCAAGTGTAAAGTCACCACCAGCGGTTAAGTTTTGACGAGCTGCATTCACAAAGGAATTCAACTCGGTAATATCACTCGATGAGAACACATGACTCTCTTTCAGTCGATGTAATTGGTCATATCGATAAGTATTTCCTGTTACGCCCAAACGTTGTTCGTCCAAATCCATCATGGCAGTCGTTACGCTACTAATGTTTCCATTGTACAGGGAAATTCGGTCCGTTTCGAAAGGTGTCGAGCTAAAATCAGGTAAGAAATCCGTTAGTGGATTTGCAACGTCAATTCGCGTGTAATCACCATCGAAGTATCCCATTGTAAAGGCAAGTGCATCTTGAGCTACGTTCTTATTTGCTCCCGAAGATGATCCCTCTCCAAATTCGAACCCATCTTTCCCCATGTCTTTTTCAGGATTCAGTACTCCGCTATTTAGTGCTTTGAGCCATCCATGCAAGGTGTATGCATAATCCATTCCTTGTACCTCTACATCACCCAATTCTGTTCGAGCACGTTTTCCGTCCAAGCGATACGTATAATCAGCATCGCGATCCCAAATAACTCCGTCTTTAGAAGTATACACCTCCTTGAGTCGGTTATCTCTGTCATAAATAAAATGATGGCTATACTGATCCACTTCACCTTTTTGGAAATGAACATAATGCGGTAAGCCACTTAATAAATCGTATTCATACTCCGTATGGAAGAACTGTCGATCATGTAATGTGAGATCTGGAATTTCCTGTACGAAATCACGCACGTTCCCATGTACATCGTAGGCATAATGGTTGAGGTAATCTGGTTGTGGAAAAGACCAGCCAGCATCCATCAGAACATAGTCTGAATTGATTGCCACCGAAGAAACTCTATTTCGAATATCTCCTTGATCTCCTAATGCTGCCATTGCTTCAGCGCTAGTAGGATGTGAATAGTTGATACGCGTCACCTGATTTCTATACCTCGGTGTTCCAACAGCGGATTCTTCAAATAGCCAGTTGAACAATGCTGTTGGATCTTTCGCGGTTGCATCCGTAAGCACCGTTGGTTGAACGAATTCACCGAATTCCGTTGGGCGTCCGAGTTCATCAAATCGGGTATATGAATAAGCGGGTAAGTTAGTGTACGTCATATTTAATGGATCTCCATCGATTTCACTCGATTTTAACGCCAATTGACGTGCATTTTGACTTACGACCAGTCGACCGATATTGTCGTACCAGAAACTGGTTTTACCTCCATCTGGCGTTTCCAGAGAAATAGGCTGATTCAATCCATTGTAGAAATAAGACGTTTCAAAGCTGTGTGTCGGAAAATGCTGAGCACCTCCCACTTCGTTCGCTCTATCCAGTTTCACTTCATTAATTTGAGCCAATGTAAGTGTATCTACACCCTTTGGAGAAACTGTTTTCACCAAGTTCCCAGCTACATCATAGTAAAATAAAGTTCTGTGATAACGGTTTGCTTGGAAGGCATAATTATACGTCTCTTCCACTTGACGACATGTTTCAATGTAATCCTCGATGAATTGCTCTTTCATTGTTGCGAGGTATTCCCCATATTCGAACTCTGCAGTCATTTCTGCATTGGCAATGAGGTCATCTACACAATCGTCTTCCTCATAAGGCACGTAATTCTCACAAATTACCCCTAAATCTCCAAGTACATTAATACATCCACTTGCAAATTGGAACTCTACTTCAATTGGATCTCCTCCAGCCGGGTCTGTTACTAGACCAGTTACATGGAAATACGTTATTCCTGCTAGAATATCAGCTGGCGTTAGGTATAATTCTTCAAAACTAAGCACATTATTTATTACACTTACGCCCCCTCCATAAATTGCCATTAATTCTGGAGTCATTTCAGGTGTAATGGAAAAATCAGTTTGAAAACATATTGGGTATGAACAGCTTTCAGGTAAGGTGAAATTGATCAGCAATTTACTACCTGAAATTGAGCCTGAATAATAAAATTCGTCACCAACGACTGGGCATCCAGCAGTCGCTATATTTTCTGGTGTAACAAGAGATGGGAATGCATCGAACTCAAAGAGGTCAGCAGTCGTTAAACCACCGCTTAGAATAACCTCATTCATGAAACTCATCATTTCATAAGCGTCTGGGTTCAAACCTTCTGTCAGAATTCCTTCTGCTGTTAATGAGTCACAATGAGATTTAAAGTTAATCAATGAATAATAGTTAAAATCCGTTCCATACATTTCATTTACGAATGACGTAAACATAACTGGATCTTCTGTAATGGACGCTGACGGGAATGTTGACGTAAACTCAGTGATCGCTTGAGACAATTCCGCACAATCCATACATCCATCCCTCTCACACTCATAGTTTGTTTCTGTAAACTCTGCCTCAATAAGGGATTCTTGCACCGCGGTCCATGAAACAGTTCCTGGATAAGGGTCGTAGCCCGCAATATCTTTACATGTTTCTCTATCTCTACAGAAATTGAACGGAGTGAATCCATATATTTCCGCAAAATCCTCCTCCGTCGTAACACTCAATAGTTTGTCGCATCCACATGTTGAGAGGTTTTTGATTAACGTCAAAGAATCAACTGGAGAAGGACTTGTAATGAGGTAATGGTTACAAGTCATCGTTTCCGCTGGAATTTCCTCTAAAGCTAGGTAGTGTTCAATAACTGACTGAAAAGATGTTAAATAACCCAATCCACCCGGATTATATTGAGAAGGAAATGGCCATTCAGTAGAGCATCCACCTTTACATACAGCGATTAAATCAGCTTTGATAGCATCGTAGGTTGCATTTCCTTCGGCCCATGAACCTACCAATAACTCAGTAGCACAACTTTCCAGTTGAATCATCCAATCGTTCGCCATGGATTCACATGCTGTCTCACAAAAATCGATTGTTTCTAACTCCGCATCGTCGGCCATATCTTCCAGAATTAGCACATCTGACATCATTTCCAAAAATGAGTAAGGCAGCACTTGATCGATTAGTAAGAAACGTTTTGTTTTACTTGCATAAGCATCGTAGCCATCCGAGGTACAAATTGCTGATGCATAAGCGATACAACTTACTTCAGGAGCTCCCGACTGCAAAGCGTATCCTTCCATTGCAACTTGCAAGAGAATATTACGTCGAGCCATATACACCTGTTTAAATGCCAGCCACTGCGCATCTAAATCACAGGTCGAAGAACCGAAAGTTGTTCCATCAGATGCTGCAGATGCCATTTCATAAAGTGTCACACCTCCAGTTAGCGTAAGGAGATCTTGCGCTGCATCCCAGTATTTATTTGTTCCCCCTTCGTATGAATCGTCATATTGATATAAACTTGCCTGCATCAGATTCTTGATTCCGGACGGTGAGTTTGTGTTGATTAAGTCAATTAATGGATCACCAGATGTAAATGGTTCGGGTGAACCTCCGAATGCTGCTGGATACGTAGCAGGATTCACAGGTGTGATAAAGCCGTTAGCCACTGCCTCTGCATACGTATCTGTTGAATTAAATTCAGTAGCATACTCAAAAACAGAAGAATAAACAGAACAAAATTCATACGTTTCATACTCCGGGTGAGCGCCTAATAATTCTTCCGCCCAATTCGGGTTCCAAAGAGCGACAAACTCGGTTAACGAAATGGACGAGTGATTAACAGCAACGGTTTCCCCTGAGGTGTTCGTTGTCATTGCTGGAGTTCCATCGTCATTTAGGAATGTGACATCTCTCCAACTATACTCCATTGGATCGGAGGCATTAAATACACTCAAACCGCTTACTCCATAAATATTACCATATTGCCCGCCTGGACTGACGTCTCCCAATAATATTGGTCGCATTTGATCGCAAATAGGTTGATTTTGACAGTCTTCTATATATTCTTCACGAATGGTTTCGTATGCTTCAGCTGTGCCCCCAGTTTCTAATTGCCATTCTTCTAGAGTTCCAAATTCATACAAGAAGTTTAATTCACATGGAGTACCATCGTAGCAATCTGAGTAATCTATATTCAGCATTGCATCAGCAAGGAAAGCTGAATACGGAACAAGACATGTTTCATCTGCATTTTCAACATATTGCTCCCAGTAGTATTCAATTGGTGCTTCCGACACCTTGAGTGTTTTTCGAATGTAGTATTCATCCTCTCTAGGAAACTGAATGGTAAATGTTGCATCATGTAGATCAGAAAAAACAAGTGGTGTTTCGCAATCAATGTTAAAGTCTGTAATACTTCCTACGGTATACGACCATGAACTCGGTATTTCCGAAGTGCCATCGGTTAAGGGACACCCAGTCGTGAAATCACCTTCAGACGGCACCACCTCAAATTCAATTTCATAGATACAATCAAAACAGATTTCAGGAGGTAAACACTCCTTAAAAGATAGAGCTTCGAAGTCATACTTGAACGTGTAGATTTCGGAAGCATCTTCAACAATGATCTTTTTATCAACCATCAAAACTCCCGCTTCCATCAATCCTGCATCTTCACTCGTAAACTCAGTCAAGTCCACCTCTATATCAGAGGAAGTTTCAGGTGTATTTCCATCAATTGCCTCCAATTCTGTTGGTGCACTACCAGAAAGATACGTCATTACCGTTCGCCCGAAGTTATCTTGGATGGCTACTGAAATTTGACCATGTACATCACGCGTAACCACTCGAGAATAATTGCTAAAGTGTGCCGCTTCCGAACCAAAATAACGGTCCAATTCCAAGGGATCTTCTTGTGCACCTGTCATCACTTGCGTGTAGTGATCCGTTGTTGCATCCAGTTGATGATCAACTCCTACCGACCCTACCCGTTTTGCTCTTCCAGTTGGATCATTGGCATAATGTACTTGGGTATATGTATATCCATTTGCTTCAGGAACAAAAGCTTCAGCTCCATCCTTATTCGTATTACTCGAACTGTAATAATTCGCAGCTCCGACCGATGCATCTGGATCCATTGGTGGCGCTGCTTTTGGACCGCACGCTCCCAGCATATAAGCATCTTGATGGAAAACTGATTTATCGTATGGCGTCGTTGCATCATACATATTAAGGTTTTCCACGTATCCAAGTTGCGACTCCTTGACTGGGCTTCCCATCACACCAATTGCAGGTCTACCATAATAATCGTAGATCACAGAACCAACCAACAATTCATCCTGACTATTAACTTGCGAGATTTGCTGACGCGATTTCATCATTCCATCTGTAAAGTTGACGCTCGTGTTTCTTCGTCCATTTTCAACGAAAGTCATTGATGCACCGTAGTTAATTTTATGATCTTCGATCGCGCTAACCGTTGTCATGCATAACGGTTCATACACACTCACCGTATTCGCATCGCCGTAAGGCGTTCCCTTTGTCATCCATGGCCCATCAATATTAACATTTAGGTTCGTGACGATTCGTCCTACAGCTCTGTAACGAACTAGGAGAAATCCATCGCCATAAATCATCGGAATACTATAAAATGGCTTGTCAATTCTCACACGAGAAGCATTTGTTTTGAAATCATAGTTTACTTCTGAAGCTGAGAGAAGAACTGGCACTCCGCCCATTACCGTTCCATCATAACGATTTATCCATGTCCATTCTAGATCATAGTGCTCTGCTCCGTCTATTGTTGGTAAAGAAACCAGCATTTCATCTCCAGACAAAGTCAAGGAGACTCCTGTAGATGGAGGAACCGCTAAATAATCAAAGTCTTCGTAGTATTCCGTTTCAATTCGTGCTTTCAGAAATAGGTTTTCACGATCGATGGTAACTAAGACATATGCTCCACTAACATCATCCCATTTGTACAATTGAATGCTGTTGATAGTCATATTGCTACCACCCGCAAATGAATAGACCTGCTTATCTTGATAAGCTCCATTCGGTGCATAGTTCAGCTCCAATTCTACTCCCGTTTCATAAAATGCTGTCACCGTTGTCCCGTCAATGATATCTCCAGACACATCAAACTTTATCTTGTATCGGTAGTCATCATCTACTTGATGTATTTCCTGATCAATTCCAAAAATGATTTCACTCGATATTGACGCAAATCGAAAGTCATTATACCAAGTCAATGGTGCAGCATCCACTTCTGCCTGTTTAGCGCTCGCAATATTGATGGACGAAGTCAAACTTAATCCCGTATTCACCGCTTCTACTTCTTCCTGAATAGCGAACACCGAAAGGTTAGCCAAAAGGCAAGCTACGAACGCTACAGTTCTTGTCAATTTATTTATTATTGCTTTCATAATTTCTTTGTCTGAGGTTCGCTTAATCATTTAACACAATTCCGAATCGATTCTCCTTAACAGTTTGAATTCCATCGATTGTTTCTTGGGAGATTCGAACTAATGTTCCATTTTCATCGTATTGATAGAATGTTGCGAAGTTCCTACTGTCATGGGTTGCTGTAATCCGCTGTTTGACAGGGTCAATCACCTGCGATTTCATTTCACTATCGAAGGGGTGAATTCGAAGATCGTCATAGAAGATTTTATTGGATTCAAATCCTAAGAAGTGAAAATCAACCAAACTACCCGTTACAGTTAATGGGTCTACTTCGAAAATGATTTCTAAACGCTGCCAACCATCAATGATATTGGATCTGTTTGTTTCCAAAGGAATAACCGAACTTCCATCTATTTCAATTGAAACATTCGCTGCATTAAAGGTTGTCGGAAGATCTGGATTTTCTTCTTTTACCCAAACTGAAAGTACGTAACGGTTATCATCTTCATCATTGATCAGTTTAAATCCATCCAATTCTTCGTCTGGAGCCAACACAAATGGAATTGTATGTGTCATGGAAACAGCTGGATTTCCATCCCACACTTCTGCGTAAAAATGTCCTTCATTAGAGCTTGTTACAGCCATAGAATTTTTACCTGTATGTGCTTCATTTAATGCTACATTGATCGTTCCTCCATCTAGGTGTCTCTCCTGACAAGGGAATTCAACGAATGTTCCTGTTCCATCTAGAACACCATTGGTCTCATAATCCTCAAAGCCATCAAATGCCACTTCTTGATATCTCGCATTGACCGCATTGTATGTTGAATAACTGTGATTATATCCAATTCCTGCAGTCGAGTAAACCTCAAGTGGGTTCTTCGATTCAAGCCCTACTCCAAATTCATCATAAACAGTTGCCTCACCGTTTTGAATCCAATCTTGATAAGGGTCTGCTGCGGTGTATCCCGTTCGAGTTGGATCATTAATTGCTAACCATTCGCCATCTTGATTTTGCCAAAATGGTTGGTACTCAGTTAAACAACCGTCCACTCTACTATTATCGGCACTGTAATCTCGCTTACCATCAAAGCTATAGGTGTGTTTTAGTTTCCATTGTCCTTTGATATTGCGCGTGTATGGATTCAACTGCGATCCCACATTTACACACGTTCCGCCTAATTTGGCATCCTCAAACAATTCAATACCAGAAATGTTGATCACTTTTTCATGTGGATATTCATCGTAGTAAGGTGAAATACCTAGATCAGGCCCAATCAAAGAAGAAACGTTAGCCATTGACACATCTGTAGCATTCTTATTTCCTGGATCTATAACTTTGAACCTGTAAATGGTCCCTGCAGTTGGATTAAACAATACTCCATCCTTATCTGCTAAATAGAGCTCTTCTGTTGCTTCGTTTTCAATCACCCAAAAATCACTTACGTATGTTGATATGCCTGGAACAATTGGAGCTGGAGCCACTTCAAAGACACTGAGACGATCTCCAGGATTAAAGTAGGTTTCTTCGCCTGCATCAATTACTGCATCAGCTCCCGTTATATTGGAGCGTATCACTCGAGCATTTTCAGAATCCTGTCCGAGTTCTTTATACTTCCAGTAAGCTGGATAATTGTAGTCGTACATTTTTCGTGTACCAGGCCCTTTCTCAGGTATAACTTCCGTGACAATTGCTGCCCCAGACATTGCATCGTATAATAAATTTGTTGTGTACTTACTTCTTCCGTTATCCTCAACGAAAACCGTATCAATGATGCCTGATTGGTATGTTATTTTTGTTGTTAACGAAGTGTATATAGTATTCTCGAATGTACTAGCTCCTGGATAAGCTGACGGAACAACCTGGAATGGCAATGTCACATCTGCTTGAGCTTTTAATGATACCGAGCTAAAGTTTGATTCTGATTTATTGAGGAAGGTTAAGAAATCCGAATGCTGTCCAATGATTCTTTTATTATCTAAAGAACCATCAGTTAAAATGGTTGGCAACTCGTTCTTTAATTCCCCATCCGTTGCGTGATACATGTGTCTCATGGAATAAATAACTGATCCATTTTGAGAGTAAACTGTCTTCGCTTTGAATTTTCCGTGCATGTCGTTTGTTACAATATTTACACCGTATGAAAGTCCAAAACGACGTTTGCTAATACCTGCAATACCCAACAAACCAGGCTTTCTCAACTCTGTTCCTTGCTCAATATTCGTATGACTAATTCGAACTGGATAATCTTTTGCCGTGTAGAACTGATGATCCGTGTAACCAGGCACCATAGCATTCAATCCTGAATAGGAAATACTTCTCACCCTAACATTCGAGTATCCAACGCTTGCTGTGGCATACACTTCTTCATTTAAAGGAAATTCAGTATAGAACTCTTCTGAAGGAGCCTTCTTTTGATTATGTGTAAAGAATTTAGGTCGGCGTAATGCAATTTCATCACCTCCGCTCGCAATTGGTTCATATGTCGCTACACCACTGCTTTCTTCTGAATCGGATTCTGTGTAGTCGTATAAAAGACCATACTCTGCTCCATTTTCACTCGGCACACTCTCATTCCAATTGTCGAACATTCGAATTTCACTTACACGGTGTCCTCCTCCAATTTTCACTCCGTTTCCAGGTCGCATTCGTACCCAGCATTTGGTATCTGACTTATCTAAATCTCCGTTTGGATCAATTACTGCTCGAGATCCAAAACCTGTATTTCTCATCATGTGATAAATCGATCGAACACTCTTCATGTTCTTCTTATGATTCTTTGAATCGTCGCTTAAGTCTGGTTCTGTTTCACCAGCTTCCAAATCAACACCATCGCAGTTAATCAAATCATCCTTGGCATAGATCGCTTGTAAGTCATCTTCGGGATACAGAACAAGAGGAAGAGCTTCTTTTATTAATCGCCATGCTGCACGACTTACAGGACTTGTAACACCTTTCGTCGGCTTTCCAGCGTCTAGATCTTCAGGTTTTACCTGATAAATTACTCTGTCCCATATGCCTGGAGAACTTTCTAAAAGGCGCCAACCTTCATTTACCAGTTTGGCATACCCCTGAACATATTCATAGACATCGGGATCAATAATACCATCGTTGTGTGGAGCTAAATTCAACAATGCATTGAAATAGAGGTATCGATTATTGCCGTATGATGTTGGTAGATAATCATTTTCGAATATTGCGTGTGCTTCCAAATCAGTTCCATAAATATTATCTTCAAGGTTTACCAACATATAGAAATACTCTTGATCTTTATTGTCTGGATCAAAAATCGCATCCGAAAAATCACCTGAGGTCAACGTCGCCAATTCTGACTCCTCTGAAGCATAGAAGCCTTCCAATCTGAACATCCGTGTCGCTTCTGCATCTTGAATGTACTTGTACTGATCAGCTTCATATTTGATTTCTATTCTACTTCCTGTTGGTAGATCAATAGAAGTTAATTTCCATTTTTTTGCGTCAGCGTTTGCTTGAGCTACGTTTTGATTCGTGTAAGGATATTCATTGTTATCGAGTGTGCTTAGTGCATCATGACTAATACTACCTCCTGTTTGATAATTTCCCCAACGGTCGACTTGGGATGGATTATAGCTAGCATTGTGTGCATAATCGAATTTGTATTTGTGTAGCTTTCCTTCTGGAGAATCGTGACCCGTGAAATACACATTTTTCAAAGTCAATTTTCCACCTCCCGTTGAGTTGTCTGGTGTACCCGGACATAATTCATAATCGTATTCAAAGTGAGCGGTTTTGACTGGTTTTTCGCCACGCTCTTTCCCTTGACGAGTATACAAACGGATTTCATCCAGTTTTTGAGCGGGATCAGTAAGCAAATGAGAACCGTTCTCACCATTTACACCGTATGCATCGTCACGATCAGAATAACTGAATTCTGCAATAAAATTCTTTGTTTCAATTGAATGGATTAACCAGTCATCGCGTTTTCCGTAGACATAACTCCCCATATCGTCCAATGGGTTTGACTTAAATCCTTCGTTGTATATAGCTTTTCCTAATTCAAAGGGAAAACGCCATTCCGTCTCACCATTGAATGCATAGTTAATTTTAGTATAACTACCATAATCATCGGGAGTTGGTCCATTCCCGGTTAAATCCACGAAGTTATCGGATAATTGTTCTGTGAGTAAGTAGGATGTAGCGTGCGCTGGTACGTGATTCTTTAAATAGAAGTTATTATCTCCACGATCGTTATTTAATGAGTTATCTACCCCAGGTGCAAATGACACCAATCCATCAGAACCTACAATCGGATCTGTAACTCCCTCATCTTTGTTAATGCTCGAAACGTTAAAGCTTACTTGATCCGTTTCATTGATTACAGGGATTCCATACACTTGCTTAAATCCTCCCGTACCAATCAAGGTGAGTTGTCCGATGTGGTGATCAGGAAACTTCGCAGCATCTAAGGAACGATCTATTACAGTTGTTCCAAGATAGTCTCCATTCTCATAACTAAAGTTATTGAGCGTGTAACTGGTCATGTCATCCTTCCCTGACAATTTGAGCTCACGATTTGATTCATTTATCAATACTTCATTCTGATTCCTCCGTTCAACTTGATAGTATTCATTTGCACTAGGCAAGTATAAGGGCGCTCCATTATCGGATGTCATACTTCCGTACCCAACGATTTCACCACCTTCCTTTCCTATGGTCTGTCTTAACGGTTTTTCATCATTCATACCATAGTAGCGAGCATTTGATGATGAGCCACGATTGTTTACTTTTTGTAAAAGAACATTCTCATACTTTCCGTTTTCCTCTGCCGTTCCTACTCCGAAAGGTAAGTTTTCCTCAAAAGCAAAATCAGGGCCTGCGCCAGAAGCGTCACTTAAGGGATTGTTGTCCAACCAATTTCCAGAAGTTGTATTATTCCAGCTATAATTGATGTTCACACCAACTTCAAAAGCAGGGCCTCCGACTCCTACATCTCCACCTAATGCGGTTGCATCTCCATCACTTTTTGTTGTAGGATTCTTCACATAGCCGGCATCATTTCTGATTGCACGAAACATTCCTGCTCCCGAAACAATGAAGTAATCGTTTGTTGGTAATGGCGTATTGACTGAGCTTACCTTTTCATGTACTTCCCCGAGGTGTATATTAAAATCTTGAATCGCATTTGAAGCATATCCGTTTTGCTGATTCATATATCCAAAAGCTGGCTGACTTTTAACATTTTCCTTTAGACAGACTGTTGATTTCGTTCTAGAGTAAGCTCCGTGGAGCGCTGTAATGACAAATGGTAGTTCGGCACCAGCGGCAACGTCGAGAGTCCAAGACTTATTATCAAATTCGAAGGAAGCAGTTGGAGTATATGATTGCATACCCAAGGAGAAAGTTCCATTTAATGAAAGACCTAAATGTCCAATGGAATTACTTGCTGTGTATCCAAAGTTGGTATTTAAACTGGACCCATATAAACTATTTCGGCTCAACCCAAGTGAAGAAGAATACCTCCCCTCTTTCCCTAGCCCAATAGATAGCGCTACATTTGTTGACAATCCTGATTTCGAAGAAGAATTTAAGCCTCCATTCACAAATGCTTTTGGTCCTGAACCTTTTAAATCCTTTCCAATTCCAAAAGAACCAGATCCACCAATTGAACTTTCATTTCCATTGTAGTTATTGAAAGAATAGCCAACCTTAATTCCAGCGTCTACTCCGATATCACCTTTATCTCCTAACATGTCTACTCCAACAAACTCTGCATTTAGCGCAAAATCGTTTGAAATAGTCAGTTGCGGTCGTAAATTCATGGTTGTCGTGATCAGGTCTCCATTGAAATCATCCGGAATTCCCCTTACCACACGATTGATTGCCCCTGTACTCAGACTCCATCCAAGCCCTACCATCGAAGCTTGTTGATCCATTGTAACGTTTGCATCGTAGCTTAATGTTAACGGATATCCTCCAACATTCATCAATGGAATTGAATAGCTAAAGTCTCCAGTAGCTAAATCAACAAACTCACTGCTCGCTGCAGATCCTTGATAGTTCGCATCCGTAGGACCTCCTACACCGCTGACGGCCTGTTGAATTTCTGATTTAACTCCCTCTAGATTTCTATCTAATGCAGGAACGGCTCCTTTGATCGAAGACATCAGTTCTGCCGAATAATTGGTCGGCGTATTGGGTGCAATAGTTTCTGCATGATGAATTTCAGCAAAAGAAGTCATTGGGAATAAAAAGCTTGGAATAATCCCAATAGCTACCCATTTGGTAACAAAGTGGTTTCTGATTTTTTGAAGCATAATTAACTTTTAATAGTGCGTTATGCCTTCTTAACAACCGGAGTAAAATAAACAGTGGTTACGTATTGAAGGCCAATTTGAAATGGTTCGTTCCATGAAACATCTCTAGACGTACTTCAAATGTCTTCAAAAAGGACTTACACCATGTCAACAAATGTCATTGCTTCGTAAATAAATGTCATAACAAGCTACTGTTTAACGCTTTAAAAGCATAAATAATTTATTAAAAATTACTCTTTCTCTAAGATACTTTTACGAAAATCAGTTGGCGTCATCTCAAACTGCTCCTTAAACGCCTTGTAAAAAGCCTGCCGATTATTGAACCCAGACAATTCTGAAACTTCAATTATCGAGATGCGTTCATCTGCTAATAAAGTGGCCGCTTTTTTCAACTTGACAGATTTAATGAATTGCGAAGCACTATTCCCCGTCAGGGATTTAAGTTTTTGATGGACACTGTTTCTATTGAGTGCAAGCGCCCTGCAGAATTTCTCCACATTGAATTCGGAATTCTCCATATTTTCTTCCACTATCTTGGTTGCCTTCTTCAAGAATTCCTGGTCTAAGGAAGTGAAAGTGATTTCTTCGGGCATCAAAAAGACATTCTTCGAAAAACGTTTTTTTAATTTTTCGCGTTGCTCGATGAGATTCTTAACGCGAATTCTGAGCTCCTTAGGGCTAAATGGCTTCGTGAGGTAGTCGTCCGCTCCGACCTCAAGCCCTGCAATTTTATCATGTCCTGCGGATTTGGCCGTTAGTAGGATAATCGGAATGTGCGAAGTAGCAAATTCCTCCTTCAGCGTTTTCGTTAGCTCTGTTCCGTCCACTTTGGGCATCATGATATCGCTTATGATCAAATCGGGCTGTTGTTCCTTCGCCAGAGCAATCCCCTCTTCTCCATCATCTGCAAGCAGTATTTGGTATTGGCTCGAAAGCATACCTTGGAGCAAGTTTTGTACTTCGAGATTGTCCTCTACGATCAAAAGTGTGTGTCCTTCCTGAATACCCATTTCGACCTCCTTCAACTCGGGGAAATGCACTGATTCCTCTACTATAATTGGTTGCCCCGTTTCATAGGATGTCGGGAAAGCAAGTGAAAGCAACACTCCTCCATCCACGTTTTCTGCGGAAATAGTTCCATCGTGCAACTCGATAATTTTCTTACAGAACGACAAACCAATTCCGTAACCAGAATAATCCTGTTCATTCGAGCGAGCATATCGATCAAAAATGAATGGAAGGAATTGATCATCTATATTTTCTCCCGAATTAAAGACGCTAATTTTCAATTGACTTTCTGGCTCCTTCAACTCAACATTCAAAGAAATCTTACCATTTTTTGGCGTGTGATGGAAGGCATTTTTCAAGAGATTATTGAGTACCATTTTTAGGCGGTAATCGTCTCCAGTAACTATATATTGCTTTTCAGGAAGATTGGATTTCAGTTCAATATCTTTCTGTTTCAGAATAGGCTCGAAATTAAATTGCAACTTCTGAATGAACGAATCTAAACTGAAGACCTTTTTTGATAATACTGCTTCTCCGGCATCTAATCGCGATAGTTCGAGAATCTCATCTACCATTTCAAGGAGGTGATTCGCATTTCGCTTGATGACTTCAAGGGACTGTTTGTTTTCCTCGTCGACACTATCCATTAACTCTTCTACAGGAGCATTAATTAAGGTAAGTGGAGTTCTAAACTCGTGGGAAATATTGGCGAATAATTGATTTTTTAACTCGATAGACCGTTTGGATTCCTCTGCCTTTAATCTTTCGATTTCTCGTTGGTTTTCTAATGCTTTTCTTTCAAGTTCTTTCTTTAGTAGTGCGTCTTTTGCTCGACGTGAAACAGACAAAACAATTACGCCCAACAACACGATTGAAACAACAAGGAAGATTATGTATAGTCTTCTCGTTTCTAATTTGTTTTCTTTTATCTCTAGATCATTCTTTTGCTCTAAACCTTCAATATGGAGTTTCTGAATCTCTGATTCTTTTTGGGATAATTCATACTTAGATTGCAATCGTTCTAGTTTCAGTTCATCTTCGCTTCTGTAAGACTCTTCGGTATACTTAACCCCTTTCTTGTTATACTCCATTGCCCTCTTCAATTGGCCCTTCATTTCATAGATATCTGCTAAAATGAAACATACTTTCGCGTTGAATTCATATTGCTTTTCTGATGTGCGGCTCAAGTATTTCTCTAATAAGGAAAGTGCAACGTCATAATTACCAAGATTGTACATCAACCTACCTTCATGGTATTCGAAATTGTTATATCTTGACAAGAGGAAATCATTATTATACGTTTTAGAAATATATTCGTATTGTTTTTTTGCCTCGTCGAACTTTTCAGAATCAATCAATACTGATAGTATTCTTAGATCGTTCAAAATTCTATCTCCACTTGAATGCCCCTTTAAAACTCTTGCCCCTTCTCGATATGAATACAAAGCACTATCTAAATCTCCCTTAGCCTCAAACAAGGAACCTTTCGAAAAATATACATTACCAAGGATGTTCTCATTTGCATAACTTTTCTCCCTTGCATTGGCCCACTCAAACATTTGGGAGATTATCTCCTCTGCTTCATCTAACCGTTTCGATTTCAATAAAAAATTTATCAGAAAAAACTGTGTTCTGTAGATACCATCTTCATCGCCATTCTGCTTCGCTAATTCAAGAGCATGGAAGATATGATCAATCCCTTTATTGTACTCACCTTTATTAATCCAAGCAACTCCCATTTCTTTCGAAAGAATTCGCTCTTTCTCCCTGTGGTTAGTTTGTTTAGCGAGTCTTAAAGCAATTTTACCTGTTACCAACATCGAATCGTATTCGGCAGCATACAAAAAAGTACGAACCTTTTGTTGATACAATAGCATTTCATGATTTTTACTTCCCCATTTTTTTGCACAAGAAATTCCCTGATCTAAGTAGAACAACGAACTATCAATTTTGCGAATTGGAGCAAACTGCATGCCCAGTGTGCGATATACCTCACACTCCAGACTTGGAAGCTTTAATCTTAACGCGTCATCTAAACTTAAAAAGGCACTATCATGAGATGCGGGCGTTCCATTTATAGGCAACACACTCATTAACCGTATTTTAGCAAGTAATTCCTGATCCTTTTCGCGACTTGCGAGAACCCGTGCTGAATCTAATAGGTATACATCATCACTCCAATCTCTCATGTAATCTCTGTAATCCATTCTGGTGTAGTAAGCCAGGGATAAATTGCGTTCATCACCAGACAGTTTCGCCAACTCCATTAACTCATCAACATCTACTACTGTATTGTTCCAACCCGCTATGAACTCCTTAATTTCAATCCTTAGATAACACGAACGTACGGCTTCTCTATAGTACTTTTTACTCTTAAACCAATCTTCACATTTCTCAACTCTCTCGTACAACTCATCACTCGCTCCCTTTCTCAAAAAATCAATCCCAGAAAGCGTCAATAGAGCGATATTCTTCTCATACTCTAACCCAGATTCTTCCTTCACCAAATCATAAGCCTCCTCGGCATAAATCTGCGCTGTATCCAATTGGATATTTCGATACTCTTCTGCTTGTTCAATCTTCGTTTCAAAAGCTTGCTTGAGCTCTTTTACCTGTTGATGTTGATAATCTTGATAGAAATAAATAGCGGCAAACGTGATCAGTCCCAAAATGACTAGTATCACGAGGACTTTGGTCTTCTTTGAAAAGTGCATAAGGTTAAGTAATTGTGGTAAGTAAAATAAACCAAACGTGTGATTACAAGTAGAATCTAACTATTCGCAATTATAAATAAAGATTGATACATCATCAAACCAAAAAAGTGTATAAGCTGGGAAGCTTAAGCAAAAACGTCTATCTTTCAAGGGTTTAATAAAGAAGATTAAACGTATTTTCGAAGGATATAACCTTTAACTTAACAAGGAGAAAGGCTGCCTCAACGCTAGAGACAGCCCATTCAGATTCAATCACTTATTTGTTTTTATACGGTAATCACCTCCTTACCTCGGCAATTTTCGTGTTAATGCAGATATTGTTTTCAGCATCCAAGCCCATGTTTTCGTAGTACTCGAAGTTGAGTTTGGCTTGCGGTCCAAAAATCAAACAGTGGGTAGATCCGCCAAAGTGGAACATTCCGAGCTCTTGCCCCTTCTCCACTTTATCTCCTTCTTTCACTGTGATTTCGCAACTGGACACTTCCGCCATCCCTACAGGCATGACACACATCAAACCAATATCTTTATTGTCTGGCTCGATGAAAATCAACGCGCGCGTTGCAACGGCCGTAAGAAACTGTTGAGAATTGTTCGGTGCCGACGGATCAGGTTCATGATCTGAATTGTAAAAACCTTGACTCGAATTTTCGAGGTAATACGATCCATTCACGACGTAAGCCTTCACAATTTTTCCGCGAACTGGACTGTGCCAGCGGTGATAACTCAAAGCGCTCAAAAATGCCTGATACACCGTTCCTCCTTCAAATTGTGGTGCCAATTCATCAAAGTTCATCATGTTTTCCAAGGAATATTCCTGTCCTTTGAGCCAGAATTTACTGGTCAACGCAACGTCATGTCGTACTCCCAGTGGTGCCGATTCGCATGCATTCACAATCACATCATCATTTTCCGGTTCGGTTACAGGACGAGCTTCCTTTACGAATTCTCGTGTAAAGAAATCGTCCCAGCTCTTGAATCCATAATATTTATCTGCGTCTGGATTGCATTTGAAAATTTGGTCGAATGGTGTGTCTGTCGTCACAGGATTTCCTTCATATCCCAATGCTCCTGCGGCGACATTGATCATTTCCGTTTGTGCTTTTTCGCTCAGCCACGGAATCACATTCTGCGCTGGGTCTCCTTCAACAAGCACGTAACGCGAATCCTCAGATACGAGGTAACTGGACCAATACTGAAGAATTTTTTTCAATTGTTGATTCACTAGTGAATTGGAAAAAACGTTGTATCCGTAGTCTGTCGCCATGGGCCAAGCCAGCAAAGCATTAATGGGAAAACCAATCATTCCTGCTGGTTCCTGATCGGCACCGCGCCCAGATTGATAAGCTTTAGGAGCGGTATTCATGATTTCATTCAGTAATACCAAAAACTCTTCGAAGTTGATTGGCTCGCTTTCCCATGCTAACGGCGTTCTTTTCTTCAAACGATGTGCTTCAGCAAACATCCCTTGAAAACTCGCATACATGCTAGGAGTACTGTATACCATTTGGCGAAACTCCTTGATGGGTTCAATTAATGGACGTTTATTCTTTTTCGCAGCAGCCCGAAGCGCTTCGATCCAGGCTTCAATAATAGATAGATCTTTCGGTAGCCATCCTAATGATGTTCTTGATGAGTTTTGTGCAGTCATTGCTTAGTGGTTTACTTCCTACTCTTTAGGATTTTCGGATCACTCCTTCTGCCGAGTTTACTGGACAGAATCAGTAGTTATCGTGAAAGTAATGTAAACGGACTGCTCGTCAACACGCAGAAATACCTGATTTATGTAAAGTGGAACGAACTATTCAAAAAAATCATCCAGAATCAATTCGCTGTCGACCACTTCGTGAGAAAAGGCATTTTCTTTGATTCCATGATTGGTGATAAACGAAGTAAATACTTGCTTTTTTGTTCCTGTATGTTCGATAAAACGTTGTTTTCGTTCCCTTAGATTCCGCGCGTAATCTTTATCAATTTTGAAAGAAGCTGCATAGTATTTGATTTCAAATAAATGAATCACATCATCTTTCCGATCGAGCACTAAATCAATCTGAAATCCTTTTTCATAGGTGTTTCCCTCTACCCGAAAACCTGACACTTCCGTGTAAACAGCGGAAATACCTAATGCATGTTTAATTTCATCGATGTGTTTCATGCATACACTTTCAAAGGCATAGCCTGTCCATATTTTATACGATTGACTGGCAGATAATTGTGCCCAAATTCCTTTTGAATACGATCGATTCGTTTTCATGAAACGATGATAAAAAATTGAAAATTCATCATTCAAACGATATAAAACGCCTCTTTTCTTTTTACCATATGGAAGAAACTCCGAGATAAATCCAGACATGAGTAAATCATTCATTGTGCGATCATAGGCACCTCCTGCTTTGAGTTTACTTTGCTGAATGATCTCCTTACGCGTGAGTCCAGATGATTTGGATGCGAGCACTTCCACCACAGACTCGTGATACTCCGGATTTCGGAAAAGTGCTTTGTATAAATTCCCGTATTCATTTTTGAGCATTCCTTCGTTAGAAAAACAGATACGTTCGATAGCCACCGTGGCGTTTTCTCCTCTTCGAATTTGCTCGAGATAGTACGGAACACCTCCAAAAGTCATGTAGATTTTTGCAATTTCCTGATGACTTAAGCGGATTCCCTTATGTTCTAAAAATGCTTTTGTCTCCTTGAGCGTAAATGGATGTAGGTTGATATGGTCACTAACGCGATTATGCAATCCACCTGGATCATTGAGTACTTTTGCGGTTAACCATGAACTCGCTGAACCACACACCACTAAAATAAAATGCTTTTTCTTCGAGAGGTAATCGTTCCACAAGTGTGCCAAATGCTGCAACATGTTTGATCGAGGTGTAGCCATCCAAGGAAGTTCATCCACGAAGATAACCTTCTTTTTCCGTGAACTTAACGAGTCCAAATAGCTACGCAAACGCTGAAAGGCTTCTTGCCAATTTTCGGGTGGATTTGCATCCAAACCTTCCGCTTTCTTTTTGTTTTGCCCAACAGAATGGTTTAAACGATGATGAAAATTCACCAACTGTTCTTCGAAGGTTCCGTTCTGAATTCCCGTAATCCTGAAACAAAGGTGATCTTGAAAGAAATCATCAATTAAAAAGGTCTTTCCTACCCTTCTTCGTCCTGTTACCGCTACAAAAGAAGACTTTTCTCGTTTTAAGAGTAAGGTGAGCGTTTTTTGTTCTTTGCTTCGTCCGATCATTTATAGTTGGATTTATCTATATAAATATACGAGAAAAATCCAGTTTAAGGAATTATAATTGGATTTATGTGTCAGATAAGAAAGGATAAATCCAACTATAGAAACAAAGCTATTCCAGTGTGATTAGCATGCACCGCTTTCGATCTTCAGTAACAAGAAACGATTGTCCATTCCGCGAGAAGACGAAGTTTCCATATTCCGTTTCGATATAATCATCAAAGGGCTGATCACCAATTCGCTCTAGGATAGCATCGTACAGCCGTTTTTCTGAATTGATTTTCGTGAAAAATTCCCTTTCATTGATCTTCGACAACCAATCATATTCTGCACGTAAAACGATTGAATCGCCAAGCATGGCACCATACTTTCCGTTCTTCATCAACTTGACTTCTATCGTCGCCACAGCTTCATCCAAGCGTTCCTCTTCCTTTTTGAAACCTCCGTAATTCTGAAAGGTTGAATCGTCCTCAAAAACAATCAAGTCGCCATCGCGAAGTTCGAAGCGATCATTTTCTCCTAACACACGAATCGTATTCCATTCTTGATCAATTAGCACATCCTTTTTCCCTTGAAGCCAAGCGATTTCTGGTGTGACCAACTTCAACTTATCGACCTTCTTAAATTTCGAAATCTTCAGACCGGAATCAATCGCGTATGCATGTTTTCCTTTTACGTAGTAAAGCTGATTCCCGAAG
This sequence comes from Flavobacteriales bacterium, assembly GCA_013373595.1. Classification (GTDB taxonomy): domain Bacteria; phylum Bacteroidota; class Bacteroidia; order Flavobacteriales_D; family Crocinitomicaceae; genus UBA4466. The sequence goes on from JABXHO010000013.1 coordinate 29,727, forward strand.
GATTTCAATGCACCGTCGGATTTTACTTTAATCGTTTCCGAAGAGCCGAAAGGTCGAACCGTTGAAATCCCGTTGCTTTTAGCAAGGAAAAAGCCTGATAGGTACTTCTCACCTTTCTGCGCTTGATCACTTCGTCCAGATGGTTCATGGAAAATAGTTCTTGTATCACTTTTGTAGTAATAGTGATTCGCATCTAGAGATATGCGCGGCTCAGGCAATGGAGCTAACTTCTCTCCTTTTGGATTCAGTATGATTGCAGATCCACTTGCGAACGTACATTGCGCACGACCATCTTTGAATTCTTCAATGGTTTGAAATGTCGAATCACTTAGAAATTTACCGTTCTTATCAACCAATTTCCACCCATCTTTCTGCAGAAGCCCGAAACATTCATTGTTTAAATAGCGAATGGCCAAACAAGGTTCCGTTAGTCTATTTCCATTGGGCGATGTCAAAACAACCAAATTCGAATCCACTTTTCGCGTAATACGCCCACCATTGTAGCTCAAATTCAGCGTATCTTGTATAAAGAAGTAGTTCGGATAATCCACATGAATTTTCGCCAATTGATCGGTTTTCATTGTGGCAACGATGTAATCACCAAATCTACCTTCCGCTGATGTAGCTTCAAGTACATCTTCAATAGGAAAAATCTTATCGCGTGGATTTGCTACTATCCTTGATTTTAAGCTACCAACAAGACTATTTACGGGTTTTTCGAAGAAAATATCAGACAATATGTAGTGATACTCGTCAAAGTAATTCATCGTTTTGTACGAAAGGAAGTCTTTTCGAATTCCAAAAATAGACGCGTTAATGATCCCTATCTTTTTATTCACGAAGCGTACACCTAAGCTCGGGTTCATCAATGTTTTCATTACCTGAGGAGAAAAACGACAGGTCGAAGTTGCCGTCCAATATTTGAAATACGCCTGAAGCGATACATCTGCCGAATCAATGGAGCACAATTCCACTGAATCTCCCATGAAATACCTTCGGTATTCACTATTAATTGCCCAGAAACCCTCAATTGAAGCTTGGTCCGAATAAAGGTATTCGTTGGTGAGGTCAATCGAAATACCGACATTTCCCTCTGAGTCGACCTGATATTGGGTTCCGTCAGAATAATGATGCAAAAAACGATCGCTACTACCGTAATCAATGATCACTACTTCGGAGTTAAAAATGAGTTGACCATCTGTTTTTCCCGAACCCGTTTTTAAATAATGAAAGCCTTTCACGAGCTCTGTAGGAACTATTTCTGCAATCGAATGGCTTTTAGTAGGAGCATCGTCAACCTCGGCCAGGTAATTCACGAACCCGTCTAGTATCACCGTTCGATATTGAGGTTCAACACCAAATCCACGCTTGGTATAATAACGCAACCCGAAATATCCAGCTTGCTGATTCTCCTCTAATTCGGAATACAACCAGTCTCCCAAGGCCTCCCATTCCCATAAGTAACGATCACTCCGCACCACTGCTTTCTTGTAGTGTGGATATTCTTCACGTGCTTCTAATTTTCCTTTATCATCGAACAAGAAGACAGAAATTGTTTCTTCACCATACGCTTTTAATACTCCATCATGATAATTGAAATGACCAAAACCCTCTGGTGCCAGCACCTTTCCCTTTTGAACAAAAAAGAACAAGTCGCTCTTTTTCAGAACCGCCAAATAATCACCTGGAAAATCCTCGAGAAGGCTGTAGCGAGAATACTCAATGGGCGTTATTTGTTCTCCATTGAAATCAAACAATCCGATACGATCATTTTTCCGCACGACAAACAATTTAGTTTGACGATCGAAATAGACATGATCGTATTTTATGGGGATAATCAACTGCCCTTTTCGGTTTACAACTCCCCCAAGCTCATTATCTAACACAATGAATCGGTCATTGTGTCCCGTTCCCAAAATATTGGCATACTTTGCCTTGAGCAGCTCTCTTCCTGCTTCATTCATCAGTCCACATGAGTCTCCATGATAATAGCGAAACAGTCTACTTCCTTCAACGAAATAATCGGAAACCAAATTTACTTGATCATATTTGAGTGCTCCAATCACTGTTTTTCCGTCTCGGGAAAGTCCCACTTTATTTCCTCTCCGAACCACTTTAAAAGTTCCATCTCCCAAGAGAAAATAATCATCAAATGTTTCTTTTAAGACTTCGCCATTGCTTAAATAAAGCTCACTTTTCGATTTATCTTCGCTGTAAATTTTATAGCCAAGATCTCTGTAAAAAATAATGTCGCGTCCGTTGGGTTTTACAAATGTTCTCGTGTACGGAATGTAGTATTCAGGATTATCACCTCTCAAAAACTCACATACGCCGTCCTCTGTAGCGCGAAGATCCCAAACTCCTTCGGGTAATAACTTATTTCCCTTTTCATCGAGTAGGTTGTAATAATCTCCAGAAAGCGTCAAAAGAAATGAGTTATAGCGTCCCCATAATTCAGAATGTAGGCGTTGAATACCGTCGTACTTAGTCGGAATGATTGTACCATTTTCGAGGATCATACCCGTTTTTCCATTATCAAACAGGTATAACTCTGTTCCGTTGAAATAAATGGAATCAAAAGAAATGGAAACCCATTTATCTTCTATTTCCTCTGTGCTCAAATAGTCCGTTTGGTTCGGACTATCATAAAAGATGTATCCCAGTTTTCGGAAACTCCAATTGCCATTTTGAAGTACTAGCGTAAAATTATTGTATTTGATAATGGAGTCATAAGCAAACGGCAATTCCACTTCGCCATAACCATTTAGCATTCCCCAAAGCGAGTCGTTTTTTAGAATGAATGCCGAGTTATATCCAGATGTTGGCTGAACGAGGTCGGTAATTCGAATCGAATCGGATGCCCGCTGATTCATTACGTCGTACCAAACCAATTGACCATTGATTTCAATCGGAACATAATCGGGCTCAAGCAAAAAGGAATCTCCTTCAGAGGCTACAACATCCCACTGACTTGCTCCAAAAAACGACAGTAGGCAAAAGAAAGCAACTAATATTTTACTCATAAGGTTGCGAGCAAATCGTCTACTTCTTGTGCTCTTTTGACGGGTTCACCATGCCGTTTGAGGTCAAACACCACCTTGCTTCCTGGTTTTCGCCTGATTAGCCCTAATGTTTTTATTTCCTGAGAAGACATGGTATAGACAGAATCATTTTCGGGAGAAACAGCTAAAATCCGATTCGTTTCAAAGGGATTGATCATAAATTGTTCGATAGTCAGCGGATCATACTTGATCACACAGCGCTTTTCTCTTGGAAGTATGTAAACAGCGAAACCTTCATCAAGTGGTTTGCCGTCAAAAGTGAACTCAGCAATAAAATTTATCGCATTGGGGTCTTTCATTTGGATGTCGTAATTGTAGATTCCCATTCCATCGATGTTCATCATACGCATGAGTGATTTCTCCTGTTCCAATTGCTTCTCGATTTCAGCTTTCGACCGCAATGCATATTCAATTTGATCGAGGATACGCGCCATTCGATCGTTCTCACGCGTCAACAATTTCCCTTGAAAAATAGGAGCTGCACGAACGACGACCTCCTCCTGACCATCTCGAAATACGATGTTGTACTCGCGTACGTCGGAACTATCGACAGGCTTCAACTCAACAAATCGGTACTGTTTATTGAACGTAACATTATCTTTCGATGGATCTACTTGTGTAGAATCTCCGGTAAACATCCAGAACACACCGTTCAACGCGTCCATTGCCTCATCGTCGCTACCATAACGCTTTACATCAAACAGCGGATCTCCTTTTTCATACTCAATTAATTTCTTTGGCGTTTCTGGCATTTCATCATCCAAACGCTCGAGTTCCATTCGTTGCTTCGCAATATATGGATTGGGAATAGGGTCACACGCTGTATCTTTCAAGATCCAGTTCTCGTTTCCTTCATCAAATGCATAAAACTCGAAAGTTCCTCCTGCATCCGTAGCCAATTCAATTTCGATTTCCTTTCCGGGTGCCAACTCCAGTTCAGTTCCTTCTTGAAATGCTCGAATTTCAAACATCCCAGCGCTTTCGAAATCAACTGTATTTCCCTCAGGAGTTGTGTACTTCATTGGAATGCCGCTTGCTAGAATTTCTCCTTGCGTGTGGTACTCATCGAACGTCACAACCACATCACCATCTACATCGTCTCCCGTAATGGTGTTTACAAATGCATTTGCAGGGATATGAATTCGCGTACCTTCCTCTGTACGTAGCAGTCGAGCATGCGTCCCTCGAAGTAAAAACTCTTCTGTATTGGTTTGAAAAACGCGTTTCACACGATTGGGAACGGCACTTATTTTGACCCTGTTATCATCTTCTGGGTCGGTCACAATCTTTCGTTGCACTTCATTTCCGCACGAAGTGGCCAAAAGTGCCAAAGTGAATAAGAAAACCAGTTGTTTCATAGTAGGTTTGGATTAAGTCAGTACTAAGTCCACTTTTCATTCAGTAGGTCGACAATTCTTCGCGCAACATTGTTGAAATATCGCTTGGTTCGATAACCACTCACCCAAGTAAGACCTGAAATAGCGTTTGTTAGAAAAATCTCATCCGCTACTAATAGATTCTGTGGTAAGATATTGCATTCATACACTTTGATTCCATTCTCCAGAGCCAAATTAATCACCTGCATGCGCATCGTACCAGCCAAGCATCCTTCGTCGAGTCCAGGAGTGTAAAGAACTCCATTGCTCACCACAAACAAATTGGATGAAGTCGCCTCAATAATTCCATTACTCGTATTCGTGATGAGGTAGTCATCTAACCCTTTCTCTTTTGCTGCAATTGCCGCCAAAACGTAGATAAGTCCATTCTTTGTCTTGTAATTCGCAAGGTTATCCTTTTGCTTTCGATACTCCGTGTAAACGTCGATCTCTTTCCCTTTTTTATTTAGCACGAAGCCGTACTCGTCAACGGGCATTACTTCAATAAAGAACTCCACTTCGTTGGACTCTGGCAGGTACGTCCCTCCCATCGATCGATCCAAAGACACGCGACATTTTCCGCCGTGGATAATTCCCGACTTCTGAATCAGTTCAACAATTCTACTCTCGAAGAAATCCAGGTCATAATAACTAGGAACACGCATTTTCAAGCGCTTAGCACCTTCCATCATTCGGTTGTAATGATTCAAAAGGTTGATCGGTTTGCCGTTTATGATTCGGATAGACTCGAATACGCCATCTCCGTATAAATACGACCGATTTCCAGCTTTAATGGTAAAATCTTCGCTCGACAATACCTCTCCGTTATTATTTACATAGTTGACCATCATCCAAAAAACACATTGAGGAATTCTTTCCCCTTATCAATATTAATAAATAATACGTAGAGAATACCGAAGATCGCCCCACCAATGTGCGCATCGTGGGCAATTCGTGAACCTCCTCGCTTGTCCATGTAAAACTCAAATAGTAAATAGAGCGGACCAAAAATATAGGCAGGAATGGCTATTGGAATAAAAAATAAGCTCAATCGCATTTCGGGATTCCACATGATTGCCGCAAAAATGACCGCGGAAACAGCTCCTGAAGCTCCCAAAGAACGATAACCTGGATTGTCTTTGTGTCGAACAAATGGAATGAGAGCAGCAAACAATCCCCCAACTATAAAGAGGATTCCGAAGTGAATTTGTCCCATTAAAGGTCCATAGTATGCCATTAATCCACCATCAATGCCTACATATACATTCATAGGAAATGTCAAAAAAGCATTTCCCAAGAAATACAGGGACATCGCATTAAAAATTAAGTGCATCCAATCGGCATGAATCGCCATATGGCTCGCAATACGATAATACTGCTTTTCATGGTTTACCAAGTATGGAATGAACATCCACTTCTCCATGAAGCCTGCATCATTAAATGCTTTTATCGATGTTCCAACAATTATTATCAGGAAAACTATTAGTATATTGAGCTCCATTATTTTGAACTGATTTTCTACAAGAATGTATACGAATGTAATGAATTCTCATCAGTATATGAAGACCGCTGTTTCTGCTACAATTTTTAGTTTTTTCCTCGCTCTTTTGCTCTCAAGTTGCGGCGATTCGGCTAACACGCTGGATGAAAAGCCCTTTGAAGAACAGGCTATCTCTGCAAAAGAGAAAATAAAGCGTGCCCTAAATACTGACTATTTAGCAAAAATTGGGTTTTCGGAAGATGAACAAACGTTTTTACAGGAAGTGTACCAACTGCGAAATAATGAACCCTTTTGGATGAACGACTCCACTAGCACTTCTCTAGGTATAAAAATGAAGAAAGTATTCATTCAAGCAGAAGTGTTAGGCGTTCCAGCAAAGCGACATACCTACCCAAAAACGCAAAACTTCGTTCAAGATGAATTGGCAAACACCATGCGTTTTGCTCAGATTGTGAATGACTTAAAAAAGGGCGTGATTGATTTCGAATCGAAAAAGAAGAAGCCTGTTTCAACTGTTCCTGCGACTGATGTCCCCACGCTAATTTCATTTGATGAAACCATCGATTTACGTCCGCAATTCCTAAAATATTCAGTGCAAGATTCAAACTACACGGTACTAGGAAAAGGCTTGATTCACATGATGGATACCTACCCGATGGACACATCCACATTTAAGGTACGAAGCATCAAAATTGATACGGCAGAATCGATCAAACTGGCAACAAAAGCACTGATATCCAAAGGATATTTGCAATCGGATTCCGACACAGCAGCTATGTTTGCAGCATTGAAAGAGTTTCAAATTCAAAATGGATTGAAGCCCGACGGTGTCATCGGGAAATATACATCCAAAGCCTTAAATGAAAGTACCGTTCATCGTCGAGACCGAATTATTCTGGCAATGGACAAAATCCGCTCACATGAGGCCTTTCCCGAAAAATACATTCGTATCAACATTCCAGAATACAAACTTCGTTTCTACATCAACGATAGTTTGAAAAGTGACCACAATATTGTTGTCGGTAAGGATGAAAACCAAACACCAGAGCTAACCTCGAAACTAAATCGTATTGTTGCGTATCCGTATTGGAATGTTCCCTACTCGATTTCAAGTAAAGAAATTCTTCCCGCTGCGAAAGTGAACTCCGGCTATTTTGAACGACACAACTATAAAATTTACCGCGATGGTGAAATCGTTGATCCGCTATCTGTAGAATGGAAGAAAATTCGTCAGAATGCTTTCCCGTTCAGGGTTGTTCAAGATCCAGGCAGAACAAACAGTTTGGGCATCATTAAATTCAATTTCCCGAATACGCACAGTGTGTATTTTCACGACACACCGAGTAAAAGCTTGTTTAGCGCAGATGTTAGAGCCTATTCGCACGGCTGCATGCGAACGCAGAACCCAGTTGATTTGGCAACACGCATTCTTGAACGCGACGTCCGCGGTCGAAAAGTAAACGACGTGATGATTCCTGATTCACTAGACAGTATTATGGCCAGAGGAGAAAATTATACAATCCCCCTACTCGATCCCATTCCTGTGTACATCGAGTATGTGACGGTAGCACGCGTAGGTGATCAAATGGTTACGCACATCGATATCTATGGAAGAGATGAAGAGTACTTGAAAATAATGCGCGAATAAGTCGATAAAAAACCGATTCAGTCACGAGAATTCGATAATTTTGCAGCAAAAAAAAGAACAATGGCTCACTTAATTGCCCCTTCCGTCCTATCCTGTGATTTCGCGAATATTCAACGTGATGTTGAAATGATCAACAACTCAGAAGCAGATTGGTTTCACGTAGATATCATGGATGGCGTTTTTGTTCCAAATATTTCCTTTGGTTTTCCCGTTATCAAAGCCATCAATAAACACGCAAACAAACCGTTAGATGTACACTTGATGATTGTTGAACCAGACAAGTACATCGAAGAATTTGCAAAAGCTGGAGCGGATGTCCTTACGGTACATTACGAAGCATGTCCACACCTTCACAGAACCATTCAAGCCATTAAAGCGGCAGGAATGAAAGCTGGCGTAGCATTAAATCCACATACACCCGTTTCATTATTGGAAGACGTGATTGAAGAATTAGATTTGGTATTGATCATGTCGGTAAATCCTGGATTTGGTGGACAATCGTTCATTCAAAATGCATGTAAAAAAGTAGCTCAAACGCGCCTATTGATTGAAAAATCAGGTTCGCAAGCGAAAATTGAAGTAGATGGCGGTGTGAATCTTCAAACAGGAAAATTACTTCTCGATGCAGGAGCCGACGTTCTTGTTGCTGGAAGCTTTGTTTTCAACTCGGATGATCCATCAAGCACTGTTTCCGCATTGAAATCAATGTAAATTGATGAAGGACTTCTTTATTGACAAGTTTGAGTACGATTTTCGATCGAATCAAAAGTGGGCAGAAGTATTGATGAAGCACGAGGATGACCTCTCTGATTTTATCCGAAAATCCATGTCACACATCATCAACGTTCATCATATTTGGATCTGCCGCATTTTGGATCAAAAAGCAGAATCACATTCGTGGGATGTATTGCCTGTTCGTTATTGGGACCGATTGATGCACGATAATCTGCAACAGACGATCAATTACTTGGAGCACGTAGATCATTCGGAAAAAATCAATTATCATTCGGAAGAAGGTGTGCAGCTCTCAAAGAGTTCTGTTGACATCTTGTATCACATCCTCAACCATAGTAATTACCACAGAGCACAAATCGCCATGGAATTGAGAAACTTGGGAATTACACCACCCAATTTCAATTTTATTGCGTATCATTAATAGATAACAGATTGGTATTGTATTTGGAGTAACAAAATCAATAGATCGACGTTAGTATGAATATGAAACGACTTATCCTTTTATCCTTTGTTTGTATCGGCTTGAGCGCAATTGCCCAAGATTACGATGTTACGCGTGCAGAAAACCGCTTGTTTCAAAAGTTAGAAACCTTGCGAAACGCGACGAATGATCAGGAGAAAAAAGAAGCGAATGAAGCATTCAAATCTGATCTTGCGGCAGTTCTGGAACACAAAGAATCATTCTCACATCCATTCGCATCGTTAACAACCGTTGGATTTATTGATAGCCCCGATAAAATGGTGCGCATTATCAATTGGAACGTTGAACAGGATGATAAATCGCAACGATACTACGGTTTTGTACAGCATTTTGATAAGCGCAAGAAAGAATTAGACGTTACTGAACTGAAGGAAGATGTATTTGGGATTAAACAACCCGAAGAAGTATTAGATGCTGCCAATTGGTATGGAGCACTTTACTACAAAATCATCCCTGTAAAAAAAGGAAGTCGCACTATTTACACCGTTCTCGGTTGGGATGGAAACACTTCCATGAGCAACATCAAGTTGATTGACGCGATGTATGTAAATGGTAAATCAGTCAAGTTCGGTTCTCCCATCTTTAAAATTGGGAAAGAGACGAAAAAACGCTTGTTTTACGAACATTCTGAGAAAGTCACCATGACTTTGCGCTACGAAGAAAATCGCGACCGAATCATGATGGATCATTTGTCACCAGAATCGCCTTCCATGAAAGGTTATTATTCTTTCTATGTGCCCGACCTCTCTTACGATGCTTTAGTGTTTGACAAAAAGAAATGGGTTTTAAAAGAGGATGTAATTGGCGTGAATTCGCATGGCGATGACGAAAAACAAGTAGTCATGACGAAAGATCCTAGAACAGGAAAGTTAGTCAAACGAAAAATTGACACTTCTTGGCAAGATCCTAGTAATCCTGGTGCACCTGCAGGTGGTAACGAACACGTTGCGGTAACTCCCGAATCACAAGAAAATGAAGAAGGAAAGAATGATGCTGAGAAGTCAAACGCACCGAAAGTAAACAAGCGAGATAAGCGTGATCCTTCACAATTATCGACATTCGGAGACATGAAGAAGAAAAAGCGTCGCAAACGTAAGCGGGGCGAGTAATTCACTCATCAGTACACAATTATGTGTTAGTAAGATGAAATTTCGGTACTGTTTTCTTCACTCATTTTGTGTATTTTTAACTAAACGTCAAACGAACTACTATGAGTAAGAATCTGTACATGGTCCCCTACGACTTTACCCCGACTAGTCAAAAAGCCTTGGAATATGCTCTACACATAGGTAAGCTTGTTCACATCGATATAAAGCTTTTGCATCTTGTCTCTGACAAGAAAAAAGGAATGGCGATGAAATCGAAATTGGATGAAGTCGTAAAATCTACAAATTGTCCAGATGGAGTTGAAATGAGCGCTGTCGTTAAAGTTGGGAACATCTTCACAGATATCGGGAAAATAGCGAAAGAGGAAAAGGCTCAACTCATCATCATGGGAACACATGGTATTCGTGGAATGCAGCGTTTTTTCGGAAGTTTTGCGATGAAAGTGATCATTAGTGCGGATTGCCCCTTCCTTATCGTTCAGAAGAATACGGAAATCAGAGACGTAAAAAAGGTAGCCGTTCCTATTGATTTAACCAAGGAGAGCTTACAGATTACAAAGATTGCAGGAGACATGGCACGCATCAACAATGCACAACTCCATGTTTTGGCAGAGAAGCAAACTGATCAAATCCTAAATACGCGACTCAAGAATCGTTTGGGCTTGGTTAAACAACAATACGAAGACCTTGGGATTGAACCTGAGATCACTCTCGTGAAAAAAAGCGGTGGTTATCGAAAGAAGGTCATGAATTTCGCAAAGGAAAATAAAGTCGATATGATCGCTTTAGCGTATCATTCTGAGAGTCTATTCCCACAATTTGATAACTTTGCACAAGGCTTGATAACAAATAAGCCCGGATTGCCCGTTTTGGTGATTAATTCCAAGCTAGCATCCTCACTCTATTTTTAGATTTTATGAACATTGGCGAAGTCAATCATCTTCAGATTTTACGTTTCACATCTGTTGGTGCTTACCTAGGAGATACAGAAGGCAACGACGTTTTACTTCCAAACAAATACCTCACGAGCAACATGGAAATCGATCAAATGGTCGACGTGTTTGTGTACCGTGATTCTGAAGACCGCGCAGTAGCAACAACAGAAAAACCTTTAATTGAACTTGAAGGGTTTAACTACTTATTTATCAAGGAAGTTACCCTTTACGGAGCTTTCGCGGATTGGGGGTTAGAAAAAGACTTAATGATCCCGTTCAAAGAGCAACGAAAAAAGCTTGAAGAAGGAAAATCGTACTTAGTTACGCTTCAGTTGGATGAAGATACCGATCGTGTTTATGGCTCTACCAAAGTGAACCGATATTTGCATCATTGTGATCACCCATTCGATCGAACTGCTCCTGCAGATTTGCTCATTTGCGATGAATCGGACCTCGGCGTAAAAGTGATTGTCGACAATCGTTATTCTGGCTTGATTTACCACAACGATGTAACCCGAAACCTAGAACGCGGTGAGCGCACAACAGGTTTTGTCTACAATGTACGTGAAGACGGCAAACTCGATGTACGACTCGATCCTGTTGGGAAAGTAAAAATTTCCGAATCAGCCGAACGTTTGTTGTCCCTTCTGAAAGTGCAAAAGTTCTTGCCTGTTCACGATAAAAGTGATCCTACTGAAGTACGTGAAGTCGTTGGAATGAGTAAAAAAACGTTCAAGCAAGCGGTGGGTTCACTCTACAAGGAACGCCTGATTTTATTGGAAGAAGGTGGAATTCGTTTGAAAGAGTAAATCATTCTTACCAGATTTCTCCTTTTGTCTTCATTAGGAGAACACTCACAGTAATTCCTGCAATCAAAAGAAGTAGAAGCATTAAGTAAAGACGATTTTTTCGGTGTTTCTGGTGTCGAATGGCAATTCGTGCTCGCTCCTCCTCTATTTGACGATCTGAAAGTTTAGGAAACGCTATTTTGTCGAAGTTTTTGTCTTTCAATATGGCATCTTCGCTGAAATTCCCATTGAATTTCTTCCGCTTTTCCTTTCGTTGTCTGCGTTGCTGATCGAATTTCTTCGCATTATCTTGTATGAAACCATCTAATGCCAAATCAATTTTCTAAAGCGATAACATTTCCTTGAAACGGATCGCCTGTCGACGCGAAATTTCAATTTTATCTCCTCCACGTAATTCCACTTGCAATCCGCCATTGAACCAGTTCTCGATGTGCTCAATCCACTCCAAGTTAATGATGAACTTGCGGTTTGCTCTAAAAAAGTACGCAGGATCTAATTTCTCTTCAAAGCTATTGAGCGAACGTAAAATCAGCGGGCGATTCTTTCCGAAGTAGACTTTGACATAATTTCCATCGCTTTCCAACATGCGTACTTCCTCTAATTTTACGAAGTAACATTTTTCTCCATCCTTGATAAAAACGCGATCGTTCAACGTTAATGGGCGATCCCCACGAATCGACTTAGAAGATTGTTCCGACTCAAAGTCGGCCTCTTCGCGCTGCTTCAATTTTTCAATGGTTTCCGCCAAACGATCACCATCTAATGGTTTCAATAAATAATCAAGAGCGTTTACTTCAAAGGCCTTCAGCGCATATTCATCGTAAGCGGTAACAAAAATGACATTCGGAATATCCTCTAACTTCTTGAGCATTTCAAACCCTGTCATTCCCGGCATTGAAACATCGAGAAAGATCAAATCTGGCTTTAGCTTGTGAATTTTCTCAATTCCCTCATCACCATTTTGCGCTTCGTCAATCACGTCAATTTCAACGAAATCTTTCAATACATTTTTCAACTCTTCTCGCGCAAGGCGTTCGTCATCAATTATAATCGTTTTAAACTCTTTCATCTCTAAATTCTATTTTTGCCACCACATTTTCTCCCACTTGATTCAAGCTATATTCAGCTCTCTCTCCAAATTGAAGCTGCAAACGCTGTTTTATATTTTGAATACCTACCCCCAAATCTACCGACGTTCCCAGTTTTCCGGAATTGGTAATTTGAAGCGTAAAACCATCATCTGTTTTTAGAGTAGAGACAATAACCTCTCCACCTTCTTTTCGATTCGAAATTCCGTGTTTTACAGCATTTTCTGCCATCATTTGAACTGAAAACGGCGGAATATCTTTGGACAAAAGCGTATCATCGATCTCCCATTGAACTTGCAATCGTTCTTCAAACCGAATCTTTTCCAAGTCTAGGTAATTTCGAACCATATCTAGCTCCTGCTCCACCGTAACCATGTTTTCCTTTCCCATCATGAGGGATTGTCGCAGTAGGTTTGACAAAGTCGTAATGGATGTTTTTGCTTTTGCTGGTTCAATGTCCACCAATGCACGTATGCTATTTAGCGAGTTGAACAAAAAGTGCGGATTGAGCTGCGAACGTAGGTTCTTCAATTCACTTTCTCGATTGCTAGCCGTCAACTCTAAATTGGAAACCTCCTGCTTTCTTGATTTCTGAAAGAAGTGGAAAGTGAAATAAATGGCGTTCCAAAACAAAATAAGAAAGCCCATGAAGGCGACACTCACAATAAATAGTGAAAACGTCAAACGCTCCCAATCCAGATCATCTCCTTTCACCAAGTAATCAATAAATAGCAGGATCGAATAGATAATGGTAGCCGTAATGCCACTGGATACAATCAACCTTGGCACCAACTGAGATAATTTCCGATCCAACCACCCCAAACGAATGAAAACATAGCGCTGAAGGTGCGTAAGAGCAATTCCCACAACTACCCACGAAGCAATACTCACTGAGACTTCAAAGTCAAGTACCTCACCCCTTCCGATGACCGAAAAAAGTAACAATCCTCCGTAAGCGAACCACCCCGATAGCTGCGCCACCCAATAAATACTACGTGCTTTCATCTGAAATCAAATCTACAATTTATCCTTCGATCTGAATTCTTTTTAGGATGACTGGAAAAAAATCCCTTTTCACGGAGGAAAATCATGATTTTGCAACTGAACCTTAGTTCCTTTCGAATCGAACTTAAATTTGGAATGTTTTTTGACATATTTGCATCATGCGAATCTTATTTGTCGTCATATTTCTAATCACCAACGCTGCAAATGCTCAAAGTTATTTCTCTGAACATTTTGGAGGATCTGTTGGTGTAGTGGTGAATATCGGAACACACAAAGACGCTATCGGAATCAATTTAAAAGGATATTACACTGATTTTTTCGCTCAGGTAAATGTCGGAACTGCCTTCTATTTTCACCAAAGAGGATACGGAGGTCGGCGAAAGTTCTGGGAAAATCGAACGGTGTTGGGAGCTGTCTTACTCGCTGGAAAGAGAGAGTTAACTCCGAACTTAATGCTAGACGGACTCAATCACCAGACGCCGTACAACTACGGAATTGCATATAACTATATATGGTACTTTGATAACGCGAAGACATCTCAACACTCTGGAGCATTCGGGTTTCACATCAAACGTTTTAGCCTCTACCATGAAAATGATTTCTTTGCGGGTGAAGGTGAAGATCGATTCAGAACTGGAACGGTGTACGCAAATTATCGCTACCAAGATTGGCAATTTGCCCTTGGGATTAACATGTGGACAGGTGATTCGAGACATGCCAAATGGGAGAAAAATGGTTTCGATAAATGTCCCTACGGCTTCAGTATTCTCGAAGGTGAACCGTTCGGCAAAACTAGTCATGGTATTTTATTTGCTTCTGCCACACACCATTTTGGTTATGGTCAAAACGCTACACTTCGTTTAGGTATTGACTCCGAAAACATTCGACACGCATTTCAAAACCGTTTAATTCACGATTATATTTTCTTGCCAAAATCCGTCAAAAGGTCGACTCCGCACTATCCTCGACTCGACGAAAATGGCTGTGCAGTATTCAATTCTAAGGACGTACGAAAAGATAAATTCTACTTCCAATTGAACGCAAATGACAATTGGTCGAACTAATTCCCATCGAATTGTTTGTAATCCGTGAATAAAAATCCATTTTTTTCACCCCTCGATTGTTTGAATGTCCTAACTTTGCATCCCGAAGTTACATCATTGATACATGTCAAATTCTACAAAATATGTTTTCGTAACTGGAGGGGTAACATCTTCTCTTGGTAAAGGAATCATTTCGGCCTCATTGGCAAAGCTTTTACAAGCTCGCGGTTACTCAGTAACCATTCAAAAATTGGATCCATACATCAACATCGATCCAGGAACCCTTAACCCATATGAGCATGGTGAGTGTTTCGTGACGGATGACGGTGCAGAGACGGATCTAGACCTCGGTCACTACGAGCG
>JABXHO010000130.1 GCA_013373595.1 Flavobacteriales bacterium
AAATCCAACCCTTAAAACGTTCTACCAGCGATTGAAAGAGAAGAAAGCCAAGCCAATTGTAGCATTGGTGGCTGTTCAACGAAAAATGCTGATTTTAATGTTTGAACTATGGAAGAAAAACGAGTACTACGATCCTGAATTTGAGCAAAAAAAAGCAGCAAGCTTACAAGAAACTTGCTGCACGGGGTAGCAAACAACAAAAAGTTGAGTCTTCCCTCAAGATTTTAATGAAATTACTTGTTTTTTGACACAGTACCTATACTTTCGTGCCGACCTCTCGAATATAACACTTTCGGCATGAAGTATAGGCGATGTTATAGGTGCTTCTGTTAAAGAGCAGGAACATTTGATCTTCTCCATACCTTTATTGAGTCTTCATCGAACGCACGTTTACAGTCTTTTCTTAAACACCAAGTGAAGTACTGGTTTTGAGTATTTCACGGAACAAAATGGGTGCGAAAAACATTCTTAAAATAGGTAATTGTTGAAGTTTTAATTAGTATTTAGTGCGCTTTTGACGTCTGAAAAACAGGCACTTATACCTGTTGCTATTGTTCGTTGATATGATTAGGTTTAACTAGTATTAATTAAATGAAAAAAAATGAAAAACAAATCATTAACGAAAATTGCATTGTCTATTATTGGATGTGCATTAATGAGTCAGTCCTTTGCCCAAGGGTGGATTGGAGATTCAGGAAGTAATAGTCTATATGGAGTGAACTCGGGATTGGGGTTGTCACCACTCAGCGTCGGAATTGGAACGAGTACGCCATCTGCACAATTTCATACAACAGGCTCTGTTCGTTTTCAAGGATTAACAACCTCTCTCGAAAACCAAGTATTAGTTGCTGATGCATCAGGAAATATTACATTGAGACCTGCTTCTTCAATTGGTACTACCAATGCATGGTTGTTAAATGGCAATGCGACAACTGGAACTGAGTTTATCGGTACGTTGGGTGCTGATGATTTTAGAATCAGAACGAACAACCTTCAAAAGATGGTGGTTACCTCAGCAGGTAGAGTAGGGATAGGACAGACAGCGACTGCTCCGACGAAAGCTGTTGATATGCGTTATGCCGAAAACCTTGCATATAGTCCGACTCAATGGAACCGTGACGGTTTATTTATTTACAATGACTTTGCCTCAACAGGAACAGATCAAGCGGCAACAATTACATTGGCCGCAAGAGGGGGAGCAAACTCTTCGATGGCTCGCGCCCTGATTTCTGGCGTTGTTACAGCGAGTAATAGAATGGATATTTCTTTCCAAAATGAATATGCCGGTTCGGCATCAGTTCGTGAAACAATGCGCATTACATCAGACGGTTATGTTGGAATCAATGTACCTGCGGCAAGCATTTTACGTTATTTGCACGTGGACGCTAACAATCTACCTATTCGTTTTGAAAACCTTCCTTCAGGAGTTGGTAAGCCACTTGTTATTGATGTCAACGGCGATATATATGTGGGGGCAGCTGCAAAGTCTAATAGTCAGTTACAGGAAGAAGTTAACGAATTGAGGGACGAATTGAGGGAGCTCAAAGATCTTTTGGGAGTTCAAGTAGAAAGTGAGCCTAATTCATGGTTGAAGCAAAACTACCCGAATCCAGGGGCGAATGTAATGATCGAGTACTATGTTCATGATTTTGGAACTGATGCTTATATTATTGTATTGGACATGAACGGAAAAACAATCATTAAAGAGATGATTGATCACTCGGGAAATGGTGAGTTGATAATTAGTACAATGGATACTCCATCTGGAATTTATCAGTATGCATTGGTAATTGATGGGGAGGTGGTTGACACTAAAAAAATGATTCTTAATAAAGAATAAGTATCTGCGTTACATTTATTTTGAAGGAACATACACTCGTATAGGGTGTATGTTTTTTTATATCATCCCTCTAAAATCATATCTCCATAAAGCTCTTTCAAAACTTCACAAGGGTCAACGTCGATTGCGAGAGCAATCGCGTACAATTCATCTGCACGTAGCTTAGTGCTTTCATTAGAACTCAACTGAGACAAACGAGCTTGACTGATTCCAGTTCTTCTTGAAACCATTGCTCTGTTAATTGATTTCTTAGTCAAATACAATCCTAGTCGTGTCATATCTTTCGATTTTCGATAGATAAATATCGCTTTATTAAAGGAAAAACTAGAATTCTTAAAGTTTTGTTTTGAATTATGATAGTTTATGAATAGATTTATTTAGAAAGTCTAAAGAATCCTATATAAATCGTTAATCTATCGAATCATGAGTAACAAAGAATTAATCATTTCCCTTATCCAACAAGATTTAAAGCACAGCCAACTTGTAGTAGGCTTAGACGAACTTGGCTTAGAAGCATCCGAGAGACATTGCCTTCAATTATTAGACATTGTAGCCGACCTAATGAAAGTCCCCGAAGGGGACGTTGAATTTGATTGGGGTAGAGTGTATGTTACCTACATGGCAGAATGTACAGGAGTGGATATTGAATACACGGCAGATTCGATGCGACCTTTTGCAGAATATTGTTAAGATGATTTATGCGAAATTTTGAATTCAGAAAAGGAAGGTTGATTTAACCACAATTGGCGAGGGTGGGGCAAGGGCATTGCAAACTGACCGAAGGGAATTTGCAAATGCTGTTGCCAGCGTTGGCAAAGAAAAGACGGTCACCACAATTTTTTCAGATGTTCCTGCTCTTTAACTCTTGTTTGGGTGCTATCTACTCTGGGCATCTCTCGGATATGGCGCACCCAAACCTTCATTACTTATAACTCTTTTATACCAAGCACAAAACCGATAACAAACACTTACAACTACTTATTATCGCTTCTGCGTCCTTCCAAGATACACAAAATCCTCGCATCAATTTAATCAGTTTCCGAATCTATTCCAAGCTCAAGTTCATCAACAATTCGAACTTCCAAATCATGCTGGCGAACTTCCGAAAAGGTATGGTGAAACCACTCTGCTTGCGCGTTTAATTCCAATGCCTTATACGTCGAAATGTCGTTGCGGTTGGTGCAAATAATGTCGAGTGCGAAATAAGAAACGTTCAGCTTTTGACAAATCGCTTCGACCCATTGAGCAACCTTCGGATCGATTTCATCCGTGCAATCAACCGCTCGGGCACCTCGTCCCATATTGGCGATTTCTTTCAGTCGGACCGTCTTGCCTGTTGGAACAACAGCATCCAGCGTCAAGCCTTGCTCAGCGATTAAGCGCATCGATTCATCATCGATTGAAAGATAATTGGAAGGATTTTGCTGTCGTACAACTTCATTTCGCTGTGCGGCCAGCGCTTGTACGGTAGAATGTCCATCGCCTATGATTTCTGCAGGAATGCGCTCACAGGCAGCAACGATTTTTTTACCGATCACCTGAATCCGCAGGTCATATCCTTCAATAAATTCTTCGAGGAGAAAAAGAGGTCCGATTGCTGCATTTCGAGTCAAATAGTCGTGTACTTGCTCAATAGATGTCACATTGAGTTTCACTCCGTCACCGTTAGAACCATCAACAGGTTTAAGCACGTAGTTTTTGTTCCAATCAACATCACTCAATTCTTCCGTTTTCTCAAAAGTATAGCTCAGCGGACACGGAATAGCGAGTTCGTTAAACAAAGATTTCGTGATGGACTTATCATCGCAAATCGTTATGGCTTTTTCGTTGATCCAATCCCAAATGATGCCTTGCCTCATCCGAACACTTACGTTTCCTTTGCGTAAAATAGCTTCTGTTGGACTATTTTCTTCGACGATAAAATTGCGGCTCAGTGCTTCGTCGATGATTCTCGTATGTTGGGGAATGGGTTGTTTCATAAGGTTCTGGCTAATCGAAATCCGGCATGCTGATAAAAATAAGGACGAAACCAAAGTCGGTAGTACTTCGAGGCTCCTGTGCCCGTTGTAATCCACGATCCTCCCGCCATCATAAGGTGATCGGAATCCATGTATGGCGCCGAAAAGTCTTCGTAATAGGAGTGAGCTTGGAACCCATCGAGCGGTGCATGTTCAGTCCCGAGCCAATCCCACACATTTCCGTAAAGGTCGTTGAATGGTGACTTCGAGTCAGCACAATAGCCAACAGGCGTAGGCGATCCATATCGAACATTCAGATTAATGGATTCCTCATGAATAGGTTCCGCTCTTTGATTCATGTTGGCGATGAGGTTGAACTCCGCTTCGGTGAGTAATCGTGCGCCCGAGCCCTTCCAGTTGCAATACGCTTCGGCTTCAAACGCATTCACTTCTGCGGGCCAATCCATGGGCATCTCAATGATGTCGAACATCGCTCGGTAAAGAAACCCCGTTTCAGCGTTGACCCAAAACTTTGGATGTGTTGTATTCGTTCGTTCCTTCCAATTCCATCCATCCTCGCTCCAATAGCGTTTGTCAGCATAGCCCGCCGCAAAAAAGGCCAAATATTCTGCATTCGTGATCAAATCTTTGGTGGCTTCGAAGGGCGCAACCGTATGCCGCTTCGTTCCGTACTCGTTGTCCCAACCAAACCAGGCATCAGGTTCTTCTTTGCCCAATCGCACGGTTCCACCTTTCGACTCAATCCAATTTTCCTGAGGATTTGAAATATTCATAGGCGCGTATTCCCATCCTTCGGGTCGTTTCAAATAGTGAGCATCAAGTTGCCGAATAAGCACAGAAGAAGTCTCAAAGTGAATCCGATCGTGCTCAATGCCCATCAGCAATGCCCAGTAGGGATTTTTTGAATCTACTGAAATGTAATTTTCCATTGTGTCGATCACCGAAAGAACGCGTGACTTTACCTGTTCGCGGTAATGACCAATTTGCGATACCGTGGGCCAAACATCCCGTACATCCAAATTTTGAGGGAGGTCGGGATCAACACCTTTGGCAAGAATATGCTCAAACTCGGCATCGATTCCTTCGCTGAATAAGCCAGATACGACCAGCTTGTTGATGTAAAATGCGGCTGTGTGACCGAAGTAAAAAATGAGCGGATTTCGCAAAGGATCTGGCGATAAATAGAACGCTTCGTCATCTTGAATGGCATCAAAAAGTCGCTCATTTAAATTCCATGCATCTAGGAAATAGGCTTTTAGCGATTCTTTTTCTAAACGGTTGGTGTCTACAGGGATGAGGCTCTGGTGAATAGCTCGAACTGTTGCCATGGTACGGGTTATTTACATTGAAGCAAACAATGTAGGATTTTCCATCGAAACAACAATGTGTTTTTTGTTTGGGCGTTCCCCAAATGCTTCTGGCGGCGCATTGGGTCAGGCTCTCCGCTGTATCTCCGATATGCTGACACCTTTCGGAGTCATCGGAGGATGCCGCTGCGATCCTTAACGCGGGTTCGTGCTTTTTGAATAATTCTGTAGCTTTAAGGAATGAAAGTAAGCCTAATCTTCGTTCTCTGTCCAATTTTGACCTTCTTTTCATGTGGATCTAGTAAAGATCAATCGAAGGATGACATCTCAGAAGAAATGAAAATCTGTCACAACTTTCTCAAATCCGCTCTGCGTAAAAAGGAACTCAACGATTTCCGGACTACGCCAGAAGATGAGTTAGTTAAATATCATCGCGGATTGGGCATGTATGTGCGCAACAATTTATTGCGTCATCATAAGCATTCGGAAGAGATCAAAGCCTATTTCAAGGATCAGGGAATTATCCATTTGGATGATGTGTCTTCCTTAATCCTTCGTTCATTTCATCGATCCTTGAACAACAAAGGAGCGGATGTTTCCGATCGGGTGAAGGAATACCAAGCGTATTGGCAGTCAATTACCGATTGCAAAGAAAGGGTACAGGAAAGGGCCATGGAAATCAATAAACAATATGAAGTTGGCGACACATTGCGCATTCAAATGCCAGTAGGGGAGTCGAATAGTGTAATTGACTACCCATGTCCCGACGAGAACAGAGAATGGCAATTCAACGATTCAACAGATTTGGAAATCACGGGAGTAATCACGAAAAAATACCATGTCAACAGTCCGTCAAATGTGTTTTTCACCCTTCAAGTGCTAACCAAAAGCAAGCCTGAGGTAGAAATAATGATGGAGGGAACGAAGGTTGGAGATGAGTTGCGTTTTTCTCTCAAAACAGCCTGGAAGGTTTTTCCTGTAGAATGAAAGGATTTGTTTTCAATACAAGAACTTTTGTAAGAAATCATTTTTGCGATACCTCGAAATTTTATGGACAGAACCATCAACGAGCTCTACTGTCCCTCCTTGATGTTTTTTATAGTTCTTAACGAATCGCATATTGATCAAGGTACTTTGATGTATACGGAAAAATCCATACGAAGATAGAAGTGTTTCGTAGAGTCCCAATGTTTTACTCGAAACAAATTTCTCGTTGTTCTGTAAATAGAAATTGCTGTAATTTCTGTCACTTTCAATTCTTACGATGTCATTGATTTCACACACTTCAAACCCCTTGTTATTCGGGAGTACTAGTTTTTTCATTGGAGATTGCCCCGTGTGATTTTCGATGAGGATTTTTAACTGATCTTCATGTGAAATTCGTTCGCGGTTCTTTCGCCGAATGTAGTAAGACACAGTTGTTTTCAAACTATCACTGTGAATGGGCTTGGTCAAATAACCCAATGCACTGAATTCAAAAGCTTTTAGCGCATATTCGTCATAAGCCGTTACAAAAATGATATCAAATGAGTATTCTCCGAGCTCCATTAGCAAATCAAATCCGCTACCATCGGGCATGTTTATATCAAGAAAAACGATCTCTGGAGAATGTTCCTGAATGACTTCCAATGCAGATTCCACACTAAATGCTTCTCCAAGAATTTCAAGCTCATTATGGAAATGCGTTTCCAGTTGATTTCTCAAAAGAAAACGGGCATCCTTTTCATCATCTATAATCACTGTTCGAATCATGTAAAGGGGATTTTAATGGTCACTTGTGTGCCTGATTCACCGAGTTGACAAATTGAAATTGGGTCGGGCAAGTGAGACAGTCGTTCGCGTACAATTGATATACCTTTCGAGACATGACTTTTTTTCCGTTTAGCCTGACTTTTCTCATAACCAATACCATTATCCGTTATTATGCATATGAGGTAATCTTTCTCGACCGAGTAGAGTATGTTAATTTCTCCTGGCTTTTTTAATGGAACGATTCCGTGCCAAATGGCATTTTCAATAAAGGGCTGCACCAATAATGGTGGGACTTTCATAAAAGAGGCATCTACGTCGGGTGTCATGTTTATCTGAAATTGGAAATCGGTATCAACTCGATTGCGTTCCAGTTCAAGGTAGATTTTCAACAGTTCAATATCCTCGGAGAGCTTCACCAGTTCCAAGTTCGAATAGGCCAATACTTTTCGCAAGAGAGAGCTAAAGTTAGCCATGAAATTATTTGCCTCGTTCAGGTTTCCTTCAAGATACATCCGTTGAATGCTATTTAGTGAATTGAAGAGAAAGTGAGGATTCATTTGTGCCGTTAACACCCGTTTTTGGAGTTCTGCACGCTTTTTGTCAAATTCCAGTTCTTGTGTTTTTAAGACAAATCGTTGACGTAAAATAAGTAAAACGGCAATTCCCGCGATGGCGAGAGAAATGATAATGAGCCAAATTATCCATGCTCGAGAAGACTTTATTTTTTTGTTGCTCTCTTTGTTGGAGATACTTAGGTCATTGATTTGCTCTTGCAGTTTATCGGATTGATATTTTGAATGAAGCTCTTGTACTGACGAAATAGTACTTTTATTTAAAAGACTGTCTTTCAGTTCTACAGATTTTTCCAAGTACTCTAGCGCAACTTCTGGATCGCCGAATTTTTTATGCCATCGATACAAGCCATGTACTGAATATTGAATAGAATTTTTAAAACCTTTTTCTAATGAAATATCCAGTGCTTTTTCATAGTACTCTAAACTTTCTTCCTTGCGGTTTGCTTTTTCATAACACATCCCAATATTCCTATACAGTTGACCCATTTGGTCTAAGGTATACGGGTATTTTTCAAAATAGCTAGCAGCGAGTAGGTAGTATTCAAGTGCTTTTTCCTGATTATTTAATTGCTCATTAGCTGCTCCACTGTTTATGAGAATATTTCCAATAGATGACGTGTCATTCTTTATCGTAGTATTATCGGTGGATTGAACAATTTGAAGAGCTTCTTCGCACGCGCGCAATGCTTTTTCTGGCATGCGATCGTATACGTACATTTGACTGGTTGAACATAAGCTGTAAAAAAGCGATTCCTCATCACCTAATTTGCGGGATAAATTAATGGATAACCTGTAATACTTATTACGATTGGTTGAATCCTTCATTAGCGTGAACACATTCCCCAGCATTCGTGCAGAAAACATGATTTTTGTGCTGTCTTTTAATCGACAACTTTCATCATATTCTTTGAGGAAGTAACTGATTGCTTTTTCGTATTCTCCATTCTTAGCGTGAAGAACTGCTTTGTCAAAATCGGTGTTTTGTCCGAAAACAAGTGATGAAAGAAACAAACAGTAAAGAAGTAGGAATCCTATTTTTTTCATGCTATTCAGTTAAGTCAAATGTAGTAATCATGAAACGATAAAACTGTGTTTTTTGTCTTGGAATGATCAAATAGCAAAGAAGCTCACCTAAAAAGATGAGCTTCTGAAATAGTGGAGCAGATTACTTTAGTTTAATCAATTTATCTCCGTCATATTGTAGTGTGAAGCTAGTTTCTGCAACTGGCACACTGAAAATAGCATATCCTGATCTTTCTTCACCTGCGTAGAGATTTCCACTTTCAAGTTCATAATCAGTAGAATATACAGCGTTTTTCAATAAACCAGACTTCATTTTAACGTGACTGCTCATGCAATAGATATTTCCTTCTGTTGTTGCAATGGTAAACTCAACTTTTACGAGTTTTAAGTAGTCTGGATATAGATTTTCATCTTCACTTTCCGTGTAGTTATCAATTACTTTGTTTACTGTCAATGTTCCTTTTCCATCGTGCAGTGCGTCCTCAATTTCAACTGTGTTGTTAGCCACGGAAACTTCTGTATTGGCCTCAGCTAGTTCAATATTCTCCATTTGTTTCAAAGGAAGACTTCCTACAGGCGCGTCATTATTCATGATGTTTACGATTTCCAAACTTAGCGTTTCAACATCTACATCTTCATCCACATTGAAGAAAATGTATCCTTTTGCTTGCGTTGATTTAACTTCTCCATCATATATGTGGAATCCACCTACTTTAGTAGCAACGAGTCCGTTTATTTGGTAGTTTTTCTTCCCGTCGCTGAGAGAGAAAGAGGCCATAGGTAAATCGATATCAATTCCGTCACTGCTATTGTTTTTTACAAATACTTCTACTTGTACGATTTTTTGTCCCGAGAAAATAAGATCTTCTATTTTTTTCGAATAATAGTTGTCTGTGTATTCTCCAATAGCTACTATAATTGGGGCATCGTCCAATGTCATGGATTTCGCCTGACCTGTTAATTCAACAGTTTTTGATTCCTTCACAGATTCTCCACAACTATTCATTGTTATACTGGATGCGATCAGAAGGCCGAACAAGATACTCTTTTTCATGATTTTCATTTTTTTAAGTCAAATTTACCCTGACTTTTCTGTTTGAAAAAGAGTTTAAAAAGCTATTTATCTCATGACGTAAGAATAGTTTATCCTAGCTGTAATTCAGGTTTTTACATGGTTAAGAATTATTGTGTGGCATCGTTTATTTAAGGCTCTGTTGCGCATTTAAGGTATAAGGGGAATGTCATACGAGGATGAATTCCAAAAAGCCCTCATATGAAGACTATAATTTGTGGATTCTTGACGAAAGACTTGATTACAGAACAGTAATTAATAGGGTGCCTGCAGTACGTTTTGAGTGTGTTGTTATAAGTTACTCATTCATTATTGATAGAATCCACTTCATACATTCTTCAGGATCAATCAAACTCCATGAATGTGGGTGTCGGTTACCATTTTCTCTATACCCTCGACCTAAAGCATTAATGAATTCTGCATTTGTATGCCCCAATTCCTTTAATTGTAAAATCATTGCACTAAGGTCGCTCGCGTTGATATCGTAATATGAAAAGTTACGATTTTCCATCCACCAATCTATATCTGGATCGCAATATATTCTTACAGGTACCTCCAATAAGTATTTAAGGTTGCCTCCCTGATTTTCAGCATAAGAGTAGGCAGAATGCTTAACGAATTGGTCATAATTTGCTTCGAGAGTTCCAATATCTTCATGAAGTCCATCAAGAACAAGTTTGGCCTCGGTGTATGTTGAATCTTTTGCCAGTTGCTTCAATTGTTTGTTATAAAGTAAGACAAGGTCAGTAGGTGGATCAACACCAAAAACCGCTCGAGGGCGAATTGCTGTTGCATCCTGATTTTCGTACGCCAACTCGGTATATCTTAAAGCGTTCATTCCTCCTAAGGAAAAACCTCCGATGATAAAGTTCTTTTCTGAACACTTATATCTCTGCATAGCATCCGAGAATACATCATTTAAAAAATTGAGAGAAGGTTTTTTAAGGCATAGGTTTATATTAATTGTAGGCACAATTACCAATAAATTGTTTTCCATTGCTAGCTTGATCAGAGTAGAATTATTACTTAGAACTTGTTCCGGTTGCTCATAGAAAGAGGGAAGAAGAACGAGTGCTCCCGCTGAGTGTCCCTTGGGTTTAACAGCATAATAAAATAGGTTTTCAGTGCCATAAAACGAGTGGTTGATACTTGACGTGTCTACCTCCGATATTTGATTCTCCTCTAAGTAATCATAAAGGGCTTGGTCAATTTTTACAGGGTTATTATTTTTAAAATACGCGTCTATTTTATTCATTCCATCTCGATAGGACCCAGGACCATTAAAACTTCCATTTTTCATGTGCCCTACATATTTCATAATTTCTGTACTATCATGATAAACAGTTAAGACACCTTCACCATTTGGCAAACTGTCATTGCAGTTACCTGTCCAGCTCACATTACATTCATCACAATCCCAAGGGAGTATGTATTGGCATCCGTTTGATGGGTCAGTCAAAAGTGATTGGCTAAGCGCGGCAGGCGTAATTGAGAACAGAAGGACTACCAGGGTCAGTTTTTTCATAATATCTATGATATAAATGTTAGTATCATAAATTTATTACTCAAGAATTAGGGCTTGGTTCATTTCAGAAAAAAAGTAGTTTAAATTGACAATAATTGTGATTTCTGGTAGAGTCAATTGGGTATAGCGGTTTCGCCAAACGGTCGTTTTAATGCCGTTTAGGTTTCCTAAGTTAGAATCATAACCCCTTCAATTTAAAGTTATTTTCTTTAAATACGTAGTGGATACTATCGTTTTTCACTCTGTTCCAATCATCGTTTGTTAAGTCAATCAACGTGTCTGAGTCAAAATTGAAGTAAATTGCATTCTCGACTTCCGATATTCGTATCATTTCAATTAAACCTGTGTTGTCATAGGTCTCATTTGGGTTCTCAACATTAATCACACCTATAAACTCAATGGAGCCGTTCTCTAATAAAAACGCCTCTCCTCCGTAATTTTCTTCATTTCCAAGTTGACAGATGATAATTACCTTATTGTTCGTTGTGTTATGATAAAAGAATGGTTCGTATTGATAGGGATCTCCTACACGTTTTGATTGATATAAAATGGAGTCGCCTTTCAATAGCGTCAATCCATCTCCCCAATCAGAAGGAGTTTCAGATGTCACCATATCACCCTCTGAGAATGCGATAACTACTTTTAATGAGTCAATTTGGTATACCTCACTAATGTCAAATCCGTCTAGTTCAAATCCATCAAGTTGATCTGGTTCAAATTTGAGATATTTTATTTCTTTTTTTTGATCATCTGTGGAATATTGTTCATTCATTGTTACATGATCTTCGTTTGAAGAATTCTCGCATGCAATTGTTAATGAAACAGTAAGAAATATTACACTAAATCTTATTTTCATGGTTCAGGTCAATTAACGATAACGGTTCTCAATTAGGCACAGACGCCTAACACCGCGTAAGCAGCACCGAAGGTAAATATAGGGCTTTTGGCGCTTGGGTTTAATTGATGATGTTAGCAGTATCAATATCGGATTAAGTTATCGGAGCATGGCACTTGCATATACTGAAAACCGGAATAACGCCTTTCTGTAAGCATCTTATACCACTTATATTTCTTTTTGTCGTCTATGGCATTATACAACTCCTGAAGATTTACCCAGAAAAGCTCACGACCTTTTTGCTCGTCACCATAATAGAAACTTATTCCGGTCGCAACAAAATTTCGTTGGTTGGTTATGGAGTCCAATAATAGCTCTTCCTTTATTCTTATTTCGAGAAGTTTGTGAGTCAATAGCTGATAAACTCGAGGTGGGGGATAGACATACGATTGAGTACCATCGGGATATGTTACAACTTTTGGATCGCCATATTCATCTGTTAGTGGAGTATCGCTTTGAACGATGAACTCGAAGTATTCACTCTTGAATTCAGAATAGAGTGTGTCCATAGTGCTTGAGTCAATGTGATGTTTGACATATGGAATAGGGTACCAATTGGTAGAATTGTAGTAACCTCGATTCTCATTATATATTTCGAGTTGATTTTCGTTGGTCAATTCCCGAATGACATAAAGCAAATCAGTTTCCGCGGTTCTCCATTCTTTAAATAAGTCTCGATTATGCACATCGTTTTTTACAGCTATCCAACGTTTAGAGATACAGTTCGTGTCAATTTGAGCAAAGAGATTTGGAGCAAAATAGATACACGCTATCAATACAAGAGGTTTCATGGGCTTTTATAAAAAATGTCGAAAAGGGGTAAAGGTAAACAGTCTACTTCCAGTTACTGCATGTTAGAGCTTTATCTCAATTGGATATCACTTCTAATTTTATTTGTTTGCCTGATTGGTTTATTATTCTTTAGTTCAATCAATTCTAAACTATTTTTTGTGCTTTCTAATACCAGATATTTCTCAATTCTAACTTCATTAATTTTGGAATTACTTAGATCGAGTTTATTTGGCACATATTTTATTATTAAAGTATCCTTTTTTAAAGTGTATGCCGCTCTATCTTTTCCAATAAATTTTGCCAACCCTCGATTATCAGAGTGAAATATTGAATCCATTGATATTTCCCACTTTGTATTATTCCAATTACCCTGATCATATTTTTTTGCTTGGAACTTTAGAGTATCATTTGATAGCCTATAATTCAGATAGAACGTGCCAGGTTCCAAATAATTTTTCTCAAAATTAATCGATGTCTGTTCACCAGAACAACTCACAGTTACTATTAGGATAGTCACTATTTGTAGTGCATTATTCATAAAGCAATTTAATAAATCGTTCGATTTTTTCTCCCGAAGTAATCATTTCATTTTTGTCAAAATCAAAGAAAGGTTCCAATTGCCAGTCTTCACTTCCAGCAAAACCGACTCTAGAATAAAAGTCAAGAAATTCCCAAAGGTTTTTTCCAAGCACTTTACCGTGCATTTCATCACCTTCATGAGAAAAGTAAATCACCTCGGATGGATCAAGATTAACTCCAATCACATCTCCGTTTGGAACCCACATAAACGGAATCATATTTTTCCATTCTTCTCTATATTTTTCAATTTCCGCTATGTCATTGCATTTTGGGTCCAAAAAAGCATCAATCCATGCCTTAAATTCTTTTACCCGATTGGGTAACTCCTTTAAACTCCAGGAGATCTCTCCTGAGAAATTTTGCCTGAATTCCTCTGATAATGTTTCATCAAATTGATATCTGAATTCAACATGCCGTGACATTCGAAACAAGATTTTGAGGTCTTCAGGAAGTGTTTGTCCAATCTGGTTTTGAATTTTGTTGATTAGACGATCACTTGCTGGACGCTTGACAATTGGTTTTTGTGTTATAGACCATTTTTTACGTTTACAAACGATTACCAGCATCTGTATCTGAGTTATTAATTGCTGGTATGTCTCTTCGACCCTCATCTTAATTAAAGGTAACGGTTCTACACTAGACAATGCAGCGCTTTTTTCGAATGCAATCGTGCGCCATTTTGCTTAGTGCATGTTAGCTATATTTAATTATTTGAAATTTCATTGATTTTAGTTGCAATTAATTCTTTATCAACTTTGCTCATTTCTAAGTTAATAGTTCCATTCCTCGGGATCTTAATTTCTTTCATTCCGAAAAACGGAGTTCCTTCGTTAACACCAATTGCCACAATGAAGGCTTGTTCACCAATAGGAAGATTTCTGTAACCATCTGTCTTTTTTGTGAAGCTATATTGATTGCTACTATTTGAAATTGAGAAAATGGAAACTTTTCTTCTTGGTATAACCAGTGAAACATTTATTGAGTTGATGTTCTCTAGGCTGTTGATGATTACTTCAAAACTCGATTCTTGGCATGAAGGGTCAGCCATAAATGCATCTACATTCATC
The DNA here is from genome assembly GCA_013373595.1 of Flavobacteriales bacterium. Taxonomy (GTDB): domain Bacteria; phylum Bacteroidota; class Bacteroidia; order Flavobacteriales_D; family Crocinitomicaceae; genus UBA4466. The sequence continues at coordinate 14,407 of JABXHO010000130.1, forward strand.
CAACCAAGTTCGTTTATCTTAAAATTATATGAAGCAATGTTTTGATTTTGAGTCTCGTCTTTTTTCTCTTGAATGACTTTTTCTCTTGAATTTCTGTACGACATGATTTTGTCTATATCGGATGGATTAAATCCTTTTTGTTCAAGTTCAGTTCTTGAAATGTCGGTATTCAAGTCAATTCCCTTTACAGAAAGAGGTTTAGTTAGACCTTGTTTAGCAAAAGTTAAATACGACATGTATATTCCGGTTATCCAACCTTTTTCGTCAAATTTAAACTGGTCTTTGATGTAATTTGAATCAATTAGGTCTCCATATTGTTCTTCAAAATATTCTACTACTACGCTATCGGCATACCCAAGGTTTTGACTAGCATTCTTTCTGTAGATTTCTAAAATTTCATCGCCAAGCGGATCATATTGTTCACATGATAAAAATGCCAAATTGCACATACGTTGCTCAAATTCACGAGTTGAAATATATGTGTTCTGGAATTTTGCATCTTTCATTTCTGCAATTTGCTTTTCCGTGAATCCGCACTCCCATCCACATAAGCCAAACTCTAGTAATTCCAGAGGCACAGAGATTAAATAATCGGATTCAAGCTTACTTGGTGCTATCCAGTTTATAGAGCTACCAGAAAGATCTCCTTTGAAAAGTTTCATTTTTGGGTCAATCCAATCAGATTTAATTTCAACTGATATTTCTTTGTTTGAAGCAATTCGTACAGGTTCATTATTAAACTTTGCGTCTACATACAACATCCCGCCAGATTGTAAAATGTCTTCATTGGAAACAGTTTGCAATCCATTCATCAAAAAATCAGAAACTGATGAAGCCTCTATGAGTTCAATATCAATTTTCCCCTCAACCACTTCGTTTCGGTCATTTACGAAAGTTCCTTTTGGAATGGACAATATCGTACCATTTTCGCCAACTACTAAGGCATCTCGGTTTCCGTAGATAGAAAACTTCTGACTCTCTTTTCTGATAGTCGACAAGATGTCATTAATCTCACTTTCAACATATTTAATTCTAGGTTCAATTGGTGAAATTTCAACATCTGTTAAGTTGTCATTCGTATTATCTTCTTCATTGGAGCACGCTCCGATGAAAATCAGAATAAACAAGAAGAATATTGTTTTGTATGTTTTATATGTCATGGTCAATTGCAGCTAACTGTTCTTTATTAGGAGCCGCGGGCTTCTCGATTGTAGTTGTCGAGCCCGTGACTTTTAGTTGATGTTATTTTACGTCTAATTTATTTTGTAGTTCATCAATTTTTTCAACCAAATTATTTCTCATTTCAGGTCGAATAAAATTCAGTCCAATGTAGTTTGATTTTCCATTTTTTAGCACCAAAATGTACGATCGTTCTTTTCGGGTTATTCTTTCAATATCATCCAGTGGAACCATTGTTCTATGTAGTCCATTATTGACCGTTAAAACTTCTCCACTAATTTTGATATATCCAAAGTGAGAAAAGCTTCGATATTGAAACAGGAAAACAGTCCCCATTAAAATTGAAGGAGTGTAAACAAACTTAATTCCATCCATAATTAAACCTATAATTCCTAAGATCAAACTCAGAACTCCTAGTATCATGATTATATACAACCAGAATGATCGTACTTGATATTTCGTTGTTTCTTTCACCGTGCTAATGTTACATAACGGTTCTCAACTACGAAGCGAGCCGCTTCTCGAATATAACACTTTTGCGGCTTGACTTGTAGGTGCTGCTATATGCACTTCACTTGATTTTGAGCTTCGTTAGTTCAAGCTTCGCTTTTCCAATACTTTTGAACCTAGCGATTCCTGTCTGACCATTACATGCTTCACTTCCTTCACCAGTAACTTTAAAATAAACAAAGAAGTTATTGCCTTTTTGCCCTAATGAATCAATGCTCATATAACAACTTATTGGTTCATTGAACAAATATTTCTTCTGCCAGAGGTAAATCGCATACTCTGATGAATCTTCAGGAATATTTGCGTATTGTAAATTTCCGTAGTAGAAAAACATTGCATTTCGATTTTTATAAGTTGTACCAATCAAATTTCTCAACTTTTTACTTCTGCTCATTTGCGCTAGTGACTCTGCAAAAAGAGCATCCCCATTATCTTGACTATGGGAAATAAAGGGTAAAATGAGTAGCAGTAATATTTGTACGGTTTTCTTCATTGCTTATAACGTTTTCTAGCTACGCTAACGGCGTAGGTCAGGAATAAAATTGTTTTCTCTAAGATAGAATAAATGGGTGAGTTGGATTAGTTCATCGAAGAATGAATGCAGCGAAGGAGTGTAGGTGGTGTTACCAACACACCTATTCAAGGAACTCGGCACGTAGTTTATACTCTTTACCTTTATAGGTGAAATTTTTAGGCATAAGTGTTTTTAAATCACTTTCGTAGTATGAGGAGGTCATTAATAGCAATAGTTTAATGTCAAGGTTTCTAGGTTTTCCTGTATTGTTTCCCTTAATATCAAATGGTCCTATTTCTCGAAATCCAATATTGATTTTAAGTTCAAAAGGTTCTTTGTAAGTTTCAAGATGAGCCCTATGGAATATGTCATCCGTGATTCCTTCATCCTGATGTATTGTTGAGTCATTTATCAGATAGGTCAGTTTGGACATGGCTAATTCCATTCCTGGTTTTTCATTTACTCGAAAACGTAAACTAATTTGATTGGAATAGTTGCCAAAGCCTTCCGAATAATAAACCATCGAATCTAAGATGATTACCGTATCAGTCTCTTTTATATGAAAAGAATTACCATCAATCCAATAATTTACTAGGGTAAGGCTATAGACATTGTAAAACTCATCGATTACATAATCTTAAGTTTCATCAAAAGGCTTGAAATAGACCTTGACATCATCGTCAGAATAGAATTCAGTTCTTTCTTGCGAATAACCGAAACAGGAAACAGCTAATACTATTGCTATTAGTATGGTACGTGCTTTATTCATTGTTGGTAACGGTTCTCAATTTGGTACAGACGCCTAACACCGCGTAAGCAGCACCGAAGGTAAATATAGGGCTTTTGGCGCTTGGGTTTAGCTCAGTTCTATGTTATGGGTGTCATTTAGTCGTGCGGAAATTATGTTTGAAGGTTTCGAATAATTATTACTTGTTCACCGTATTAAAGTCTATGATTGCTAGAAATGTGATGTTCGGTGATTTTATCAAAGAATATAGTTTCATTTGTTATCCAGAAGATACACAAACTGAGCAATGCAAGGAACTAAGGAGATACCCGAAAACAATGAAAGAGCCAAGTATTAACGAAAGCAAAGCTAATTCAATTCGATCTTTTGTTTTAAAAAACCTGTAAGCACCGTAAATGATTATCAGAAAAGAAAAGATATAGAATATAGCTCCGAAAAAGGGGGCACTATTCATGTGACTATTCGCAGTATCCTGAGCATACGGTATTAGAAGAAAATAAGTCAGAACGTTACTTAGAAAAAAGACTGTCGATAAAGTCAGATACTTTTTCATAATTTCAGATTAATATTAAGCGACGTTTTTATTCAATTTGATCAATAATAAATTTGGATTTTTTGTTTCTCCATTTTCTTTTTCTGATTTCATTGCATCTATTCCACGTATTGTAACCTATGCAGGGTTATTACACATAACGGTCCGGCGCTCGTATGTTTGAACCCAGAACGTCATTTACAAGTAAATATACAATAATAGAGTATTTAACAAAGGACCAAAACAGAGAGGATTAGGAGGTTCGCGGCAGATACATTGAGTGATATCGATGC
>JABXHO010000114.1 GCA_013373595.1 Flavobacteriales bacterium
GTAAAACGTTCAATGATATTTTGAGCATCCGCGGTTTGTCCAATGAGGGAATCGTTAAGAGTGCCGATCGAATTACAACCATCAAAACACGTGTGATTGGAAACAATCAACACTTGCTAAGAATTGATGAAGAAGTACTTTCGGATATTTCAGCAGAGGAAGAGCAGGAGTTTATTGAGCGTGTTCGGTCATTGATGGATACAAACGTCGATGCTATCATTTTGGAGGATTACAACAAAGGATTGCTTACACCGAAGGTGATCGAATCCATTATTTCTTTGGCAAATGAACGTCAGATTCCTGTAACAGTAGATCCAAAGAAAGACAATTTCTTCGCATACAAAAATGTGACGTTGTTTAAGCCTAATTTGAAAGAACTCAAGGAAGGTGTCGGACGAAGTACCTTGGATGTCACGGATAGAAATGCGTTCGAAGAGGCGGTTCACGAACTTGAAGCTCAACTCGACAATCAGATTACATTGGTCACGCTTTCTGAGCATGGCGTTTTTGTGAAACGAGATCAAGGGAAACATTATATTCCTGCTCATATTCGAAATATTGCAGATGTAAGTGGTGCAGGTGACACGGTAATTGCTGTGGCAACGCTGTGCTTGGCTGCAGGACTCGAAATTGAACACATTGCAGACATTGCAAATCTTTCTGGAGGACTTGTTTGTGAGGTGAGTGGAGTGGTTCCCATTGAAGCGAATCTACTCCGAAAAGAAATCGCTAAACTCCAGTTGGCATGAACATAAAGGAACTAAGAGAAAGAGCGAATCTTTATTTGTACGGTTCGAAATCTAGAGTACTTCGTATTCTTTCTTTTCTCAATGTCCTTGTTTCGCTGACAGCACTCGGTGTACTGATTTATTACTACGGTTTTAAATTAACGCCTGAAGCGGAAGAAATTTCGTTCAATATCCTAGAAACGAGTTTTGCCTTTTACATTTTGAGGTATGTTGTCAAGTTTATTTATGATTTCAATCCTCGACAATTCATACGAAACAATTGGTTTGAAGGCGTCATTGTGATAATGCTACTGATAGAAGGGATTTCCTATAATTTCTTCGATCAGATGGTGATTGAATCCATGTTTATTTCGCTTGGATTCAAGTCCTTTGGGGCATTTTCTACCATCTTCGTTCAGTTGTTTATCTTCATTATTATCATTAGCAATTTACTGAAAGAGCGTAAGTTAAAGCCTTGGCTGAAAATTCACCCTGGATGGCTCTTTACAATTTCCATTGCATTAATGACGCTGATTGGAGGATTGCTACTGATGCTACCCGAAATGTCAAGGATTGAAGGCGGAATGGATTTCACTGATTCTTTATTCTTGTCAATGTCTTCGGTGAGTGTAACGGGGCTCTCAACAGTCGACGTTGCCCAAACATTGACGTTCAAAGGACAAATGGTGGTGATGGTTCTCATCAAGCTAGGAGGATTAAACACCATTGCCTTCGGAGCGCTCATGCTCGTTGTGGCGAAGTTTGGTGTTGGAATTAAATACCACGAAGTCATTGAGGATTTTGTAAATAGAGATTCCATCCTGAAAGCGAAATCAATGTTGGCTAAAATTGTGATCTGGGCGACAACAATTGAGATTATCGGGATCATCCTTTTGTTCATTGGATTTGGTGATAAAGGTGTTTTTGCGGATACAGGAAATCGGGCATTTCAGGCCGTCTTCCATGGGATTTCTGGGTTCAATAACGCTGGATTGTCCACCTTACCAGGAGGGATGATGCACCCCGATGTAATCAACAGTACATTTGTTCAAACAATTATTATGATCCTGTTCTTCCTCGGAGGATTTGGGATGATTTACTTATTTGATTTATTCGAAATAAGGCGTTTGCGTGAGCGAATGAAGAAACCTTGGAAAACAATTGAGTTTGGAACCAAAATTTCCTTGTACTTCACGTTAGGATTGATTGCCTTTGGAGCCATCGTTTTCATGATTGCTGAATGGAATCGGAGTTTGTCTGATGAAGGAACGTTAAGTTCTGTGGTAATTTCCCTCTTTGAATCACTCACTACGCGAAACGCTGGGTTTAATGTTGTAGACACGTCGGAACTGGCAATGCCTGTATTGATCATCTTCCTCTTCCTGATGTTTATTGGAGCGTCATCGGGTTCTGCCGGTGGAGGTATTCGAACATCGACCTTTGCGATTATGTGGGCATCGGTAATTTCAACAATCAAAGGAAAGAAACATACGGAATTGTTTAAGCGAACGATTGCCAACGATACTGTACTTAAGGCGTACGCCATTTTCATTTTCTTCGTGATTGGAAATGTGGTGGGACCATTTGTGTTGTCCATTACAGAGGCCGATTTGCTGGCTTCTCCTGAGTACGACTACGATTTTATGGATTTAGTCTTTGAACACGTTTCGGCTGCAAGTACCGTTGGATTATCAACAGGAATGACGGCCGATTTAAGTGTTGCAGGAAAATACGTACTCATCGTGGCTATGTTCATTGGTCGTGTAGGAACACTCACACTGGCATACTTGGTTGGAAAAAGAGTGATTAGTAAAAATTATAAATATCCATCGGGACATACGATGGTAGGATAAATTGTAGGAAATGACTGAGGAGAAGAAAGTAGTGAAGCCTTACAACAAGGAAACTAGCTCGAAGAAGGAGGAAGTAGCAGAGATGTTCAATAATATCTCGAAGCGCTACGATTTTTTGAACCATTTTCTGTCATTGGGAATTGACAAAATTTGGAGAAAGAAGGCCATCAAACAGTTACGTGACGTACAACCGAAGAAGATTTTGGATATCGCCACAGGAACGGGAGACTTCGCAATTGCAGCGATGAAATTAAACCCAGAAGAGGTGATCGGTGTGGACATTTCGCAAGGAATGCTGGATGTTGGAATTGAAAAAATGAAACGAAAAGGACTCGATCACGTTATTCAAATGAGAATTGGTGATTCGGAACAACTTCCTTTCGATGAGGGGTACTTCGACGCACTTACTGTTGGATTCGGTGTTCGGAACTATGAGAATCTCGAAAAGGGATTAACAGATATGCTCCGCGTGCTTCGTCCTGGAGGGAAAGCAATTATTTTGGAGTTTTCAAAACCGAAGAAATTTCCGATGAAGCAAGCGTTTGGTTTCTATTCGAAGCGAATTATTCCATTCTTCGGAAAACGTATTTCGAAAGATAAACGTGCGTACGAATACTTGCCAGAATCGGTAGCTGCTTTCCCAGAAGGAAAGGCATTTACGGATATTCTCGAAAAAATCGGTTACACGAAAATATCAGCGACACCTGTTTCGGGAGGAATCGCAACGATATATGCTGGATCGAAAAAAGAACAATAAGAAAGAGTTGCATGCGTTCAGTTAATATGAAATTTCTAAGCATCTGTTTTATCCTTGTTTCCTTTGCGGGGTGGTCTCAACGCGAAAAGCCAATGAATTACCGTCGTTTTGATGAAAAGACCTTTCATTTTGGATTCATGTTGGGAGCAAATTCAGCAGATTTTACCTTGTATCAAGTGCCAAAGGCATACGAGCAATTTGGTGTGAAATCCGTTTCGAATATTTCTCAACCTGGAGGACAAGTTGGACCGGTTGTTACCATGAGCCTAGGAACACCGATTGTACGTATGCGCTTCATTCCGACATTGTCGTTTCAAGAACGCATTATTCGTTACCAGTTCGAAGACGACTCCTACGTTGGGAGCGAGTTCAATGATGAACGTGTACAATCAACGAATTTGGATTTTCCGCTCATGTTGCAATTCAGAACATTGCGCGTGAACAATTTCGCAGCATATGCGCTCGGAGGATTTCAATATTCACTCGACTTGCAATCGCAAGAAGATGCGAGTCAAACTTTCTTTGATCCATTTATTAAAATCAAGCGCAGCGATTGGCAAGGACAAGTAGGAGCGGGAGTAGAGTTTTTCGCCACTTATTTCAAGTTTGGAATGGAGTTGAAATACTCTCATGGTATCGGAAATGTGTTCATTCAAGATGGAACAACGGTGTCCAAGCCTATTGACAAATTGTACAACCGCGTGTGGTGGTTCTCGCTTATTTTTGAAGGATAATTCATGGAAACAGTCCAGTTTCAGGTCACTCCAGAGCAAGCCAAAGATGAAGCTTTCTTGCGTCAGAAAATTGCTAAAGCGCTCGGAATTGACGCCGATGACTTCCGTTATCGTTGGAAACGTAGATCAATTGATGCGCGAAAGCGACAAGTGAAAATCAATTGCTCATTTGAGGTGTTTTCTGAACAAGAACAGATTCCTTCTCCAGCAGCTTTCTTTCCCAAAGATGTGAGCAGTGCTCCCAAAATTGCAATTATTGGAGCGGGACCTGCAGGGTTGTTTGCTGGACTTCGCGCATTGGAAATTGGACTAAAGCCGATCATTTTTGAGCGTGGAAAAGACGTACGCTCTAGACGTAGAGATCTCGCGAAACTCAATAAGGAAGAAATTGTAAATCCTGAATCGAATTATTGTTTCGGTGAAGGAGGTGCAGGAACGTATTCCGATGGAAAATTGTACACGCGCTCAAAGAAACGTGGCGATGTCCGCAAAGCACTGGAATGGTTCGTTGAGTTTGGTGCAACCGAAGATATTTTGGTAGACGCACATCCGCATATCGGAACGAACAAATTGCCGCAAATCATCGTGGGAATGCGCGAAAAGATCATTGAGTTCGGAGGTGAGGTGCATTTCGATTCTAAACTGACAGATTTTCGAATTGAAGAAGACAAAATCACGGGAATTGAGATCAACCACGAGAAGATGCTCGACTTCGATCAGGTGATTTTGGCAACAGGTCATTCCGCTCGAGATATTTATGATTTGCTTTTCAGAAAAGGGATTCAAATCAATGCAAAACCCTTCGCACTAGGTGTTCGCATCGAGCATCCGCAAGAACAAATTGACAAAATCCAATACCACGGACGCGTAAACGACGAGTTTTTGCCGCCAGCTTCGTATAGTTTGGTGACGCAGGTCGATGGAAGAGGAGTGTACTCTTTTTGTATGTGTCCCGGAGGAATTGTAGCGCCGTGTGCAACAGATCAAGAAGAAGTCGTAACGAATGGTTGGTCGCCTTCGAAACGAAACAATCCTTATTCCAACTCTGGAATTGTAGTAGCGGTATACCCCGAAGATTTCAAAGGACATGAATCGAACCCGTTGGTGTGTCTGGATTTTCAGAAAAGTGTCGAGCGCGCGAGTTGGGAAGCCGCAGGAAGAACTCAACATGTTCCAGCGCAACGCATGAAGGACTTCGTGGATGGAAAGGTATCGAAAACCTTACCGCAATCGTCTTATCAACCGGGATTAACTTCGGTGGATTTAAATACCGTTCTTCCTCCGATGATCGCGGATCGCCTGCGCAAGGCATTTGTGGATTTCGGAAACAAAATGAAGGGTTATTTGACCAATGATGCGATTTTGCACGCTCCTGAATCACGAACGTCTTCGCCCATTCAAATTCCACGAGAAAAAGATTTTCAGCATCCACAAATTTCGGGCTTGTATCCATGCGCGGAAGGAGCAGGTTTCGCAGGGGGAATTATTTCTGCGGGCATTGACGGAATGAAGTGCGTAGATGCAATTTGGGAGAAACTTTCGTAAGTTTAGCTTCTCACAAATCGATTTCAGTATTTACATTCAAGACGAATAATGACTTTCACAAACCCCGAAACAGGCGTGTCGCTTCGGAAATTTAAGCTTGAAGATAAGCAGGGACTTATCGAGTTGGCCAACAATCCAAACATCGCAAAGAACCTACGCGATGGATTTCCACATCCGTATACGGAGGAAGATGCGGACAATTTCATTCAAAGTTCGATTGAGTCCGAGCCTACAACACGTTTTTGTATCGAGAAAAATGGCGTGTACGTCGGGAATGTTGGGTTGCATCCAGATAGCGACATCTACCGAAAAAATGCAGAGATTGGTTATTTCATTGGAGAGCCTTTCTGGGGACAAGGAATTGCGAGTCAAGCCGTAAAAATGATGGTCGAATATGGCTTCAAGGAGTTAAAGTTACACCGAATTCAAGCGGGCGTTTTCGATTATAATGTTGCCTCTCGAAAAGTACTGGAAAATGCTGGCTTCGAATACGAAGGAACAGCGAAAGAAGCCATTTTCAAACACGGAAAGTTCTATGATGAGCTGAAATTTGGAATCTTGAACCCATACGAGAAGTAGAGGGGAGATGAGCTCGCTAGCTGTTTACACGTTTGTATTCAGCCAAAATAATTCCTGTTGCCATCGCGGCATTTAAGGATTCAGCGGCACCGTATTTGGGAATAAGAATGGGATGCGTCACTTGTTCTTTGATCGATTCAGAGATTCCATTGCCTTCATTTCCAATGACCAAAATGGCTTTTTCTTGAATGGGAGTCGTGTACATGTCAACTCCATCGAGCAAGGCTCCGTAAACGGGAAGGTCCGATTCCGACAAGTAGTCATTCAGATCTACGTATTCAATCGACATGCGAAATAGCGACCCCATGGTTGACTGCACAACTTTCGGATTAAAACAGTCGACCGTTTCTTTGGAACAAACAATAGAGGAAATTCCAAACCATTCAGCGGTACGAATGATGGTTCCCATGTTCCCCGGATCTTGAATACCGTCCAAGGCAAGAATTAGATTTCCTTCGTTATTTTCATGTTGAGGAAAGCGCACAACAGCGAGAATATTTCCAGGATTCTTTTGAGAACTGATTGCCTTCATTCCTCGTTCGTCGGTGTGGTAGCAGCGGTCAAAATAGAAGTGATTATCCGTTGTGCAGATAAACTCAATCATGTCCGCATTCTCGGTGAGCAATTCGTGTACAATTTTTTCTCCTTCAACAACAAATAGTTGCTCAGAATCCCTGTTCTTTTTGAGTCGAAGAGAACGAATTAATTTAATCTTATTTTTGGATAAATTTTCCACGATTGCTTTTATTACTTTTGTTCAAACTCATTGGGGATTTGAATCGACTTTTCAAACATACAATTATTCTTTTAATTCTGGCGCTCACAGCGCTTTCTTGCAAGCAGACCAAGAATGTTCCGCAAGGCAAATACTTATTGAAAAAGAACAAAGTAGAGATTCAGGGAGATAAAATAGATGAAGATGAAGTCATCGAGATTATCCGACAAAAACCGAATTTCAAACGCCTTGGAGTGAAGTGGAACTTGATGATCTACAATGCGGTGGACTCTGCAAAAGTGGCCGAAAAACGTGCTCGAAAGAATCAGCAGTTGCGCGAAAAGAATCAGGAATTACGGGAAAAAGAAGATCGAATCAATGCGAAGCGAATTGAGCGCGCCCGAAGAAAGAACAAAGAGTATTACACGGAGAAAATCATCCCACTAAAAGATACGGTAACGCCGCGTAAATTTTTCCGTGAGTGGCTTAAATACAAAATTGGAAAGCCGCCTGTGGTGTTTGACAGCATTCCATACGAGAAAACCTTGGAGCAAATGTCTGCGTACATGCGGAGTCGTGGGTATTACTATTCTTCTGTAGATGGTTTGGTTCAATACAAGCGTCGAAAAGCGAAGGTTTTGTATAGTATTGTTACGGGAGAGCGTTATTTCATCGATTCGGTGAGTGTGGAATGTGATAATCCGAGCGTTGAAGGAAATTACGCTAGGTACGTGAGTAAACAACCTGAACCTCCGTTGAAAGGGCAACCGTTTGATGTTGAATTGCTAGACGATCATCGATCGGATGTTGCCACTTACATGCGCAATCAGGCATTGTATGGGTTCAGTCCAACACACATTCAATACGAGGTAGATACGAACCGCCGAAATATGAAGGTGAATTTGAGAGTTGTCTTTCTCGATCGTCTTGTTCGTCCAAAAGATAATCCCGACACACTCATTTCAGTGCCCCATCAAACGACCTATATTCGGGATGTTTATTTCCACATTGCCGATACGAGTTTGTACGAAGGGAATTTCAAAGCATACGTGAATAGCTTGGGATTGGATGTAATGAACGGACAAACCATACGTGCAATTGATACATTACATTACAAAGAAATCAAGAAGGCAGGTTCTGATGAATACGACCCGTTCCGCATTGCAACGTTTATTTACAATGGAGAAATGTTGCTCAATCCTGAGTTGCTTGAAATGCAAAACTATTTGGAAAGCACGAATTTTTACAAAGAGGAATATGGCGAACGATCGTACACGCGCTTGCTTCAATTAGGTTTGTTTGAGGGGATCAAAACGGAGATCATTGAGATTCCTGGAACGCGTAAGTTAGATGTTCATTATTACCTCACACCTTTGAAAAAGCAAAGCTTTGGGGTAGAACCGAAAGCGACGAACTCCAACGGTTTCCTAGGAGTTTCTGCCTCATTGAACTATTCGAACCGAAATCTCTTTAAAAATGGAGCGAAACTTACCATCGCGCTTTCTGGTGGTTTTGAGTCGCAGCCAGCCGTTTTTGATGAAACACTCGATGGGCAAAAAATCGAAACAGCAAGCCGTAGTTTTAATACCTTCGAAATAGGTCCAAGTATTAAATACGAAGCGCCGAGTTTGCTTCCTGTGAAGATCACACGCTTTTCAAAACGACACCGTCCACGAACAGTAATTTCGTCGGCATACAACTACCAACAACGAAATGATTTTACACGTGGTGTCTTCCAGTTGAATTATTTATGGCAATTCTACGTTGGAAAAAATCAGTTATTCCAAGCTGGATTACCAGGTGCTTCAGTGATCAAGTTTGTAAACATCAAAAAGAGTACGGTCTTCGAAAATACCTTGCTCGGATTGAACGATCTTTTCTTACTGAATTCGTACAGTGATCAATTTATTTGGCAAGATTGGCGATTTACCTTTGAGTATACCATGCGCGAAAAGAAGAACGATAAGTCGAAAACAATGGCCTATTTCACGTCTTCGTTTGATCCTGCTGGAAATCTTCTTTCACTTTTTGATAATTACCTCGACACATTGAACAATGGGCAGCGTAAGATTTTCGGTGTGGCTTATGCGCAGTTCTTGCGATTGGATAATGAATTGATCGTTTCTCAGCCAGTAGGGAAGGAGAAATCATTTCACTTTAAAGTGAATGCTGGGGCAGGTTTGCCTTATGGGAACTCGCAAAACTCATTGCCGTACGATTACAGTTTCTTTGCAGGTGGAGCCAACGATAACAGAGGGTGGCGCGCTCGATCGTTAGGACCGGGTGTGTATCGATACTACTTAGACACGAACCGAACAGCTACGCAAATTGGTGATGTGCGTGTTGGAGGATCAGCAGAATATCGATTCCCGTTTAGTTCATTGATAAAAGGTGCGCTCTTTGTTGATGCAGGAAATATTTGGACCATTCGAGATGATGTGAATCGACCGGGAGGACAATTTACCAAAGATTGGTACAAGCAGATCGCATTGGCAACAGGGATTGGTTTCCGATTGGATTTCGATTTCTTCATTATCCGTTTGGACCTCGGTATTCCTCTTAGAAATCCAACGTTGCCGCAAGGATCACAATGGATATTCCAGTCTAGAAAAGCCTACGAAGAGGTTTTATTCAATGAGTTTGGCGCGTCTTATTTAACCATGGATATTCCACGTCCATTTTCGCCTCAGGTGCATTTCGGGATCGGATATCCGTTCTAAAAGAACGTAGACTTCAGAAAAGGACGAAGTTCCTCCCACGTAATCAGCAATTTTTTGCTAGGCCAGTTGTCGTACGAATCCATCGAAATCTTCATTCCTTCTTCAACCAATTCTACTTGGCAATTTTCTATAGAGATAGATGAAATGAAATCATCGGATGGAGCGTCGTTTCCTTCTTCAATGATGTGCTTTGTGATATGATCAGCGAAGAATGACTCGTAGTGCTTTTTCTGTTTTTCTAAGAATAAAGAAGTAATGGCGCATGTTTCACCCGTATTCAGGTCGAAAAAGTGATTTTCCGTCTTGCTATCATCCAAATCGATACAATGGAAATAGAAGTTCACCTGAAGAAAATTCGCTTTCTGAACATAGCCGAACTGTCCGATACAATAATCTTGTTCTTGGTACTCAGAAATAATTGTCCCAATATTTGCATTGAGCTCTTCCTGTGCATCGGCATTTCCCATTAGTTCAATAATAGGGTAAACCAAACCGTTATCGAGCTGGCCGTTTTTAAATCGTACGTTTTGAGCCTGTGCTAATTGAAGAATAAGCAAAAAGGAGAGTAGCGTAAGTTGTTTTACCATGATTGGATCATTTTATTGTATAATACTTACGATAAAAGTCCAGAAAAGGTTCTAAAACGACTTAGCTGTCAAGAATTGTGAGTTTCGCAAACCGTAGCAATACCGTCTTTGATCCGTGTCGAGGGAAGAAGATGGTCGCCTTAGTATTGTCTCCTGTTCCTTCGAGTTGGGTCACTTTTCCTTTTCCGAAACGATCATGCTCAACATTGTAACCTACCTTTAATGAAGTCGGTGGTCCTGTCGGTTTTTCCGAACGACCTAACGGTTTGTTGACGGAGCTTATCGGTTTCAAAGAACGCGATCCCATTTGTCTATTCAATCCACCTGAATGCGTCGGTTCAGAGAAGCGACTGGTTCGACCCGTAACGAGAGATCTTCCTCCTGCGCGGGCAGGCGTTTCGTGATTCAAGTATTGTTGATCAATCTCGTCGATGAATCGGCTGGGTTCGCACGTAATGAGATTTCCCCACTGAAAGCGCGAAGTGGCATAAGATAAATTACAGGTTTCTTTTGCTCTGGTAACGGCTACGTAGAACAAACGACGTTCTTCTTCCAGTTCTGTGCGTGAGTTCAACGAGAGTTGAGAAGGGAATAAGTTTTCTTCCAATCCAACGAGATACACATGCTGAAACTCCAATCCTTTACTTGAGTGAATGGTCATCATGGTCACGTGATTGCGATCTTCATCTTCTTTCTGATCTGCATCTGTGAGCAAGGCAACGTCCAACATGAATTCGGACAGCGCTTTTGACTCTCCTTCTTGTCGTGAGATGGTAAACTCCTTAATTGCGGCCAAGAGTTCCTCGATGTTTTGGTAGCGCTCTACTTCCTCTGGACCTTTGTCTTTTTCAGAACTCAATTCTTTTAAAACTCCAGATGAACGCGCAATTTCTTGAGCCAGTACATCCGCATCCATACGATCCAATTGTGCTGAGAAGCTTTGAATCATCGTAACGAATTCACTGATTCGGTTTTTCGCTCCTGTATTGATTTGAACTGGGTAGCGACTAAAATCTGAAATAACATCCCACGGACTCACACCATACTGACTCGCTGCAATGATGATTTTCTCAAAAGATGTTTTTCCAATTCCTCGTTTTGGATAATTGATGACGCGTTTGAGTGCTTCTTCATCGTGATGATTGGCTGTCAATCGGAAATACGCCAATAAATCCTTAATTTCTTTTCGTTGGTAGAATGATAATCCTCCGTAGATTTTATACGGAACATTCAATTTTCGCAAGGCTTCCTCAAACGAACGCGATTGGCGATTGGTGCGGTACAAAATGGCAAATTCGTTGTAGGAAAGTCCTTCATTTTTTGCCTTATCGTAAATCTTTTGGGTAACGAGCTTTCCTTCTTCGTTATCGGTAAGCGTTCGCGTTACACTGATTTTTTCGCCGCCATCATTGTCTGTCCAAACCGTTTTCTTGATTTGATCTTTGTTTTTGGCAATTACGCCATTGGCAGCTTCAACAATATTTTTGGTACTTCGGTAGTTTTGTTCAAGCTTGTAAAGTGAAAAATCAGGATAGTCTTTCTTGAAATTGAGAATATTCTGAATGTTCGCCCCACGGAAGGAGTAGATACTTTGTGCATCATCCCCAACCACGCATATATTTTCGTACACCGCAGCCAATTTTTTAACAATCAAGTACTGCGCGTAGTTCGTATCTTGGTACTCATCTACCAACACGTAGCGAAACTTTTGTTGGTAGTAGCTCAAAACATCAGGGAAATCGCGAAGCAAGACATTTGTTTGATAGAGAAGATCATCAAAGTCCATCGCTCCCGCCTTGAAACAACGAGCTGCGTAGGTTTTGTAGATACGCGCCATTTCTGGCCGTTTCGACATCTTGTCTTCCATCATGATTTCAGGATTTTTCTCGTAAGATTCAGGAGAAATCAAGTTGTTTTTTGCGGAAGAAATACGTCCAAGGACGTTCCCAGGTTTGTACGCTTTGTCATCAAGGTTGAATTGTTTTACAATGTCCTTGATTAAACTTTTCGAGTCCTGCGTATCGTAAATGGTAAAGTTGCTAGGATATCCCAATCGGTCTGCATTGATTCGAAGAATACGTGAGAATACAGAGTGAAAGGTTCCCATCGTGATGTTTCGGGCTTCTCCCGATCCAACGATATTTCCAATACGCTCGGTCATTTCTTTTGCGGCCTTGTTGGTAAAGGTTAGCGCAAGTATGTTGAAGGGATCAACACCTTGTTCCATCATGTAGGCAATACGAAATGTAAGTACACGCGTTTTTCCTGAACCAGCTCCGGCAATCACCATTGTTGGTCCTTCAATATGTTTTACAGCAGCAAGCTGACTTTCGTTTAATTCTTCTAAATATCCCATGGGCAAAATAATCCTCGGATGGAGATCAATTTGAGGTGAGTTTCTAAACGATCAAATATACGCAAAAGCAGATCGGCAATCGACTTTTAAGAGGAAATAGTTTGATTTTTTTGACGTTTTAATCATTCAGTTCTACCTCTCAGTAACCAGATGGATGTTTGTGTTGCTTCCTTGAATTTCAAGCTATACATTGAGATCAAATCACCTAATCAATTCACCATGAGAGTAGTATTATTCTTTTTTATCCTTTTAATTTCTGGAGCGATTAATGCCCAGTCTAATTACGTTTCGACCTATTTGGAGAATCCTAATTATTACGCATCCCAATTGCATAAAATTCCATGGGATTCAACCCGATTAATTCAATACAGGAATTCTTATGACGGAGGATTTCCAGTATTAATCATGGAAGACGTAACAAACGGTGTAATCACTCCAATCGTTCCGCCCTTGTGTTCAGAAATCAGAAGTATTCCTGTGATTGTGGATGATGGCTATTTGTTTGCGGGAGAGACAATTTCTGGCGTAGAGTTGCTGTACTTTGATGAAGTAAACTCTACTGTTTTCGATCTCAACATAGGCGTGAATGATAGTGATCCAGTTATTTATGAGTTAAATGATCGTGTTTTTGTCATTGCATTCGACGGGACACATAAACAATTGTTCGAGTTCGATAAATCAACGCATGCAGTTGTGCAAATCACAAATAACGCCATCGATGTAAACTCCGTTTGTGCAGTGTGGGGAAGTGATGTGTATTACAGCACAAAATATGTCAATGCAATCAATGGACTTGACGAGTATACATTGGTGAAGGCTGTTCCTGTTGTGAGTGGATTCGACCATTTTTTCATTCAAAACATCAACATTCCGACGAGTGCAGATCGCTATGTTGATTGGAAAACACCGCAATTGATGTGGGGAAAGCTTTATTTGGCTGCTGTTGATGTCTCTCCATATATCTACGATTCAAATACCATGGGTATTTCGGTTATTCTTCCTAACGATCAGGTATCTACGGCAAATATTACCCTGCCAAGTTTTGGAGGAGAATTTTCACTGGTACAGTGGGACGGAAAGTTGGGAATCTACTGTTCTGAACATAACGAGTTTTTTGTGAGTTCTGATGGCGTAAATTTTGACGCTGAAGCTGTCCCTTCGAATGGAAAGCTGGTAGAATGTATGGTATCACAAAACGACAAACTCTATTTCAATTGTATGTATTTGGATGAAACACGCGAAATATTTCAATACGATAACGGATTTCAGTCTAAGTACTACGGCGATCATATTCATTTCTTAGGTGAGGAAGAAGGAATTATCTATTCTGCTGATTACGTCCAAGCTGATTCATCATCCATTGTTTTATTGTATACGACAATGGATGTGGTCGATGAAGTGAAAATGTCACCAACGTTTCACCCTCCGTATGGAAACACAGCTGTAATGCACGAAGGCTTTTTCACCTTTCTTTTTGGTACCGATGGCCCCCTTGAAGATCATGATATTTTCCAGTTGACCGGATCACCTAGCGCAGCTCTTGACGAATTGGATATTGAATTCAGTGTCTATCCGAACCCTGTAGCGTCGGGTTCAACAAGTTTTATTCGAACGAATAGGGAAGGAGAAGTTGAACTATTGACATTGGATGGACAGAAAGTGAGTTCTTTTAATGTCACTCCAGGTACTAATTTAATTCCCTGCTCACAACTCCCTTCTGGCGTGTATTTAATTTCATTTGAGAATCGTACACATCGGATTGTTGTAAACTAACTAGTGAGATTCGAACATTCTTCCCATTTTGCTGATTCGATACTTCCAATAATTATTTAACTTTGTTGCTCGAATTAAATAAAAATAGGATGAGTCACGGTATCAAATCTGGGGTTGCAACAGGAGATGAAGTACAAGCAATTTTTGCGTATGCAAAAGAAAAAGGCTTCGCACTTCCAGCAGTCAATGTAACATCAACAAGCACTGTAAATGCAGTGATGGAAGCTGCATCAATGATGAATGCACCCGTTATTATTCAATTCTCTAATGGAGGAGCGCAGTACTTTGCAGGAAAAGGTTTGATTAATGATATGTACAGAGCAAGTATCTTGGGAGCGATCTCAGGAGCACGACACGTACACACTTTAGCAGAATACTACGGTGCAACGGTTATTTTGCACACGGATCACGCAGCACGAAAATTGTTGCCTTGGATCGACGACTTATTGGATGCTGGAGAGAAGTTCTACGAAGAGCATGGTAAGCCGCTTTACAGCTCACACATGATTGACCTTTCAGAAGAAGACTTGAAAGAAAACATCGAAACGTGTAAGCATTATTTGGAGCGCATGTCCAAGATTGGAATGACATTGGAAATTGAACTTGGAATTACTGGTGGAGAAGAAGATGGTGTGGACAACTCGAATGTAGACGTTTCAAAACTGTACACGCAACCAGAAGAAGTAGCATATGCTTACGAGGAGTTGAGTAAAATCAGTGATCGCTTTACAATTGCAGCATCATTTGGAAATGTACACGGTGTGTACAAACCAGGAAATGTGAAATTGACGCCAAAAATCTTGTTGAATTCTCAGAATCACATTCAAGAGAAATTCAATACAGAGCATAATCCTGTAAACTTCGTATTCCACGGAGGATCAGGTTCTTCAGTAGAAGAAATTCGCGAAGCAATTGGATATGGTGTGATCAAGATGAACATCGATACAGATTTACAATTTGCCTTCACTGAAGGGTGTCGCGATTACATCACCGAAAATATTGATTACCTAAGAACGCAAATCGGTAACCCAAATGGAGCCGATGAGCCGAATAAAAAATACTATGACCCAAGAAAATGGCTCCGAGAAGGAGAGTTGTCATTTATCAAGCGTTTGGAAAGATCATTCCGCGATTTGAATAACGTGAACACACTTTAATCATTGATTGGGTAGAAAACTAGATTTTTAAAACTATGAGTAGTTGGTTTAAAAGAAGTAAAGAAGGGATTACCACTTCTACACACGACAAGAAAGAAACTCCGGAAGGACTGTGGAAAAAATGTTCGAACTGTAAGACCATCTTTGGTGCAGACGACTTGAAGAACAATTCGTATGTGTGTGATCGTTGTAATCATCACGAGCGTATTGGATCGCAGGAGTATTTTGAAATTCTTTTTGATGATCAAAAATTCAAGGAATTGAATCCACGATTGTCTTCAGGAGATCCGTTGAAGTTCGAAGACACGAAAAAATACAAAGACAGAATTGCTGCTTCGCAGAAAAAAACGGGGTTGAAAGATGCCGTGCGTACAGCTATCGGAAAATTGGAAGGGCAGGACATCGTTATTGCAGCGATGGATTTCTCATTTATTGGTGGTTCCATGGGATCGGTAATGGGAGAGAAAATTGCTCGTGCGATTGATGCAGCAATCAAAGCGAAATGTCCATTTATGATTATCTCGAAATCAGGTGGAGCACGTATGATGGAAGCTGGATTGTCGTTGATGCAAATGGCGAAAGTGTCTGGGAAACTTGGCGAATTGTCAGAAGCTGGATTGCCATACATTTCATTTCTTACCGATCCAACAACAGGTGGAGTTACCGCTTCATTCGCGATGTTGGGAGATTTGAACATCGCTGAGCCAGATGCATTGATTGGTTTCGCAGGACCGCGTGTTGTGCGTGAAACAATTGGTCGTGATTTGCCAGATGGTTTCCAACGTTCGGAGTTCGTACTTGAGCACGGATTCTTGGATTACATCGTGGAGCGTACGCAATTGAAAGAAACGCTTGCTTTGTCGCTAGAATTCTTTAGATCTTAATTAGAACAAGATAAAAATTGAGAAGGAGAGCTGTTCCGGTAACGATCGGAATGTTCTCCTTTTTTTGTGCTAAAAATTTCCAGAATTCAGATAGAAGTTTTTTGATGGTGACATAAGTTAAAATAACAGCTTCTTAGTACTTCGTAAGCACAAAAAAAAACGGACTGCCTTGCACAGTCCGTTTAAATAGATAAGTTATTGCTATATCACTTTAGAACACAACTTTATCTAACTCTTCTTCAGTGAATAAACGTGATTTGGTCACGAAACGAAAGCCAGTTGGAATCTCCAATGAAAAACTGGATCCACGTCCCTGAACAATATCAATGATCAGTTGTGTATGCTTCCAATATTCATATTGGTAGGACGACATGTAGAATTCGCACCCCTCAATTTCTCCTATCAACACATCGGTTTCATTCATCATGAGTTCTCCTTTTTCGAAGCACATGGGAGCAGAGCCATCACAGCAGCCTCCACTTTGATGAAACACCAATTCTCCGAAGCGAGATTTCAACTTAGAAATCATTTCCGCCGTGGCATCCGTTGCAACTACACGTTGTATTTCCGTTTTCATCTCTAAAAGAAACCTAAAGGTGACTTATCGTAAGAAATCAACATGTTTTTTGTTTGACGGTAGTGATCCAACATCATTTTGTGTGTCTCACGACCAATTCCTGATTTCTTGTACCCTCCGAATGGGGCATGCGCTGGATACGAGTGGTAATTATTAACCCAAACGCGACCTGCTTCAACCTTACGAGCAATTTGATAGGCTTGGTGTGTATCTCGTGTCCAAACTCCAGCTCCCAATCCGTATGGCGTGTCGTTGGCTATTTCTAACGCTTCTGCTTCGTCCTTAAACGTTGTTACACAAACAACAGGTCCGAATATTTCCTCTTGGAATACGCGCATTTTGTTGTTTCCTTTCAAAATAGTTGGTTGGATGTAGTATCCTCCAGAAAGTCCGTCATTGTAAGCAGCAGCTCCTCCGGCAAGTACTTCACATCCTTCCTCTTTTCCTATTTCGATGTAGTTCAAGATCTTTTCATATTGATCATTTGAAGCTTGTGCTCCCATCATGGTATCTGGATCCATTGGGTTCCCCATTTTGATAGCTTTTGTACGGGCAACAACGCGCTCCATGAACTTTTCGAAAATGCTCTCTTGAACGAGAAGTCGAGAAGGACATGTACAAACTTCACCTTGGTTGAAGGCAAATAATACAGCTCCCTCAATGGCTTTGTCCAAGAAACTGTCGTCGTGATCCATTACACTTTCAAAGAAAACGTTAGGAGATTTCCCTCCTAGTTCCAATGTCACAGGAATGATGTTTTTAGAAGCGTACTGCATGATCAACTGACCAGTTGTTGTTTCACCAGTGAATGCCACTTTATTGATGCGTGGGTTGGATGCTAATGGCTTTCCTGCCTCAATTCCGAATCCGTTCACGACGTTAAGAACACCAGCTGGAAGAATTCCTTCGATCAATTCCATCAAAATCATGATGCTTGTTGGCGTTTGCTCTGCTGGCTTCAAAACAACACAGTTTCCTGCGGCCAATGCTGGAGCAATTTTCCAAGCAGCCATCAAAATTGGGAAGTTCCACGGAATAATTTGTCCGACAACTCCAAGCGGTTCTGGAATGTTAATGGAAACGGTATTTCCATCAAGTTCGCTCGCACTTCCTTCTTCCGCGCGAATCACACCTGCGAAGTAGCGGAAATGATCTACAGCTAATGGAATATCTGCGTTAATGGTCTCACGAATTGGTTTTCCGTTGTCCCATGTTTCTGCTCTTGCCAAAACTTCGATGTTGTTTTCCATTACATCCGCAATCTTTAATAGTAGATTACTTCTGAAAGTTGCAGAGGAGTTGTTCCATTCTGGAGCGGCAGCCCAAGCTGCATCCAATGCCAATTCGATGTCTTCTGCAGTAGATCGCGCGATCTTTGTAAAAGGTTTCCCATCCACTGGTGAGATGTTGTCAAAGTATTCACCGTTCGTTGGTGGGGTCCATTTTCCACCTATAAAATTATCGTATTGATCTTTGAATTTAACCGAAGCGATTTGCTGTTGGTCTGTTGTTTTTGAATCCATAGTATTTAGTTTATGTTTAACAATTCCCGATTGCTTTAGCGTATTCAAAGTTGATTTGAAAACAGGCAAGAAAAGGGCTGACTCAAATGTAGATGGTTCGTTTTGGATTGTGTGTGAACAATTCTCTCATTCACATGACGTATTGTATCAATTTCAAAATCTTATTGGGCTAGCGTATTGAAATTCAATCATATTTTGGTAATTTCAAGACGATTGTTGTTCAAATAATCTGCTGAAACATGGAACTATCAAATCGATTTTATCAGGAAAGAAAGTTGGAAACATTGGTGGAGAACCAAACTTCCTACAATCTAGAACATGCGGAAATGCACGTCTTCGAGACGCATCAGAAAGCGGAAAGTGTGTTGCTAAGGTTCGATCAACCTGTTTTAGCCAGTATGATTAGTGGAAAGAAAGTAATGCATTTACATGGAGCGAATCCATTTGAATTTCATCCAGGAGAATCATTAATTATGCCTTCAAAGGAATTAATGCGCATTGATTTTCCTGAAGCAACATCGATGGAACCCACGCGTTGTTTGGCGATGACCATAGATGAGCACAGAATTAGGCAAGTTTTGGATATGATGAACGAAAAAATGCCGAAAGCAGATCGAATCTTGTGGGGCGATATCGATGGGAACTTTCACTTTTCGAATGATCAAGGAATCTATCAAATCATTAAGCGCTTGTTGTTCCTGTGTACCGAAAAACATCCGTCCATTGATTTGTTCGTTAACAATATGTTGGTAGAATTGATTGTACGGATTATGCAAACGAACTCTTTGGAGCTACATCGAAATGCAACTCCAGACATGAAAAACAACAATCGAATTTCCGCCGTTATCAACTACATACACCTGAACATTGAAAGAAACTTATCCGTGGAGGAGTTGAGTAGGGTAGCGCATATGAGTGCTTCAAACTTTTACAAGGTCTTTAAGCACGAAACAGGTATGTCGCCTGTAAACTATATCAACATTGAGCGTATTCGAAAGGCTATGGAGATGTTGCGAAATCCTAACGTAACGGTGAAAGAAGTGTACTTGAGATGCGGATTTCAAAATCGTTCCTACTTCAATCGACTTTTCCGAAAGGTGAGTTCACTCACTCCCAATGAGTATCAATCAAAAATGATTGTTGAGTAGTTTGTTCCGATAAATAGGAAGCTACCTTACGAGTTCAATCTTCGCAGAAGATGCGTTTACTCTACATTCCAATGCCGCAAAGCCAACTTTTGAAATATTTCGAAGAAGAAATGTAAGAATAGACATTGGTTAAGAAAATATGTCTATCTTTGCGACGTCGAAAGTCGGCATACATAAAAATGATTAAATAATATTGGAATGTATTTATCACAAGAAAAGAAAAAAGAAATCTTCGCGAAATACGCAGGATCAGAGTCAAACACAGGATCAGCAGAAGGACAAATTGCTTTGTTCTCTTACAGAATCTCACACCTTACTGAGCACTTGAAAAAGAACCGTAAAGATTACGGAACGCAAAGAGCACTTCAATTGTTGGTTGGTAAGCGTCGTAGTTTGCTTGATTACTTGAAAGCGAAAGATATTGAAAGATATCGTGCAATTGTAAAAGAATTAGGACTTCGTCGCTAGTTTTTACAAGCACAATTTTATTGGAGGGGGCATTCGAATTCGATTCGGCTGCCCTTTCTTTTTTTAGAATTAGAAGATTTTTTTGATTGAAAGATTAAAAAAAAGAATTGAAAGAGGATTGAATAATGGCAGAATATCAGTTGAAAGAATTGGCTTTTTCGATATCGAAAACTGAATTCTCACTTAAATCTTTCAATAATTAATTAGTAAACAAATAAATATGAATATAGGAATAACAAAGTCCATCACTACCGGAGGAAAAGAAATCTCCATTGAGACGGGAAAATTGGCAAAACAGGCCGACGGTTCTGTAGTGTTACGAATGGGCGACACAATGATTCTTGCAACAGTAGTTGCAGCAAAAGAAGCACGAGAAGGAGTTGACTTCTTGCCATTGACAGTAGATTACAAAGAAAAATTCGCCGCAGATGGTCGAATCCCTGGTGGATTCTTCCGTAGAGAAGCACGTCCTTCTGAACGTGAAATTCTCGTAATGCGTATCGTAGATAGAGCGTTGCGTCCTTTGTTCCCAGATGATTACCATGCTGAGGTACAAGTAATGATGCAATTGATTGCTTATGATGGAGTAAACAGCCCAGATGCGTTGGTTGGTTTTGCTGCTTCAACGGCAATCGCCGTTTCAGACATTCCATTCAATGGACCAATGTCAGAAGTTCGTGTAGGTAGAGTAGATGGTCAATTTATCATCAACCCTACTTTGGAAGAGATGGAAGCATCAGACATCGACTGTATGATTGCAGGAACACTTGACAACATCGTGATGTTGGAAGGAGAAATGCTTGAGATTTCAGAAGATGAAATGGTGGAAATCATCAAAGTAGCTCACGAAGCGATTAAAGAGCAATGTCAATTCCAATTGGATTTAGCAGCTCAAGTACCAGCGTCTTCTCCAAAGAGAGAATACTCACACGAAGATCACAACGATGAAATTCGCGATAAAGTAATGGCGTTCGCTTACGATAAGTGTAAAGCAGTTGCAAGTCAAGGTTTGGCTTCTAAAGAAAAACGTGCTGAATTATTCGGAGCGATAAAAGAAGAATACATTGCTTCACTTTCTGAGGAAGAATTGGAAGTTGAAGAAAAATACATCGGTGTTTATTTCAAAGCGGCTATGAAAAAAGCGGTTAGAGATACGATGTTGAACGATAACATCCGTTTGGATGGTCGTAAGTTTGATGAAATCCGTCCAATCTGGTCAGAAATTGATTACTTGCCAACAGCGCACGGTTCTGCCATCTTCACACGTGGAGAAACACAATCGTTAACAACATTGACGCTTGGAGGTAAAATGGACGAGCAAATGATTGATGATGTTACCTACAAAGGGACAACAAATTTCATGTTGCACTATAACTTCCCACCGTTCTCAACAGGAGAAGCTCGACCAATTCGTGGAACATCTCGTCGTGAGGTAGGACACGGAAACTTGGCGCTTCGTGCCTTGAAACCAGTACTTCCAGAAGATAATCCATACACAATTCGTTTGGTATCTGAAATCTTGGAATCGAACGGTTCTTCTTCAATGGCAACCGTTTGTGCGGGTACATTGGCATTGATGGATGGAGGTGTACAAATTAAAGCACCTGTATCGGGAATCGCAATGGGATTGGTTGCAGACAACGGAAAATTTGCAGTATTGTCTGATATCCTTGGAGATGAAGATCACCTTGGAGACATGGACTTTAAAGTAACAGGAACTGCAGCTGGAATTACAGCTTGTCAAATGGATATCAAAGTAGATGGACTTCCTTACGATGTATTGATTCAAGCATTGAATCAAGCGAAAGAAGGACGTATGCACATCTTGGGTAAAATCACCGAGACAATCGCTGCACCAAATGCAGAATTGAAACCAATCACTCCACGTATCGAAGCATTCAACGTGCCAAACGATATGATTGGAGCAATCATCGGACCCGGTGGAAAAATCATCCAACAATTGCAAAAAGATACCAACACAACGATCACAATCGAAGAGTTGGAATCAGGTGAAGGAAGAGTTCAAATTATGTCAAACAATGCTGACGATATGAAAGCT
Organism: Flavobacteriales bacterium; assembly: GCA_013373595.1. Taxonomy (GTDB): domain Bacteria; phylum Bacteroidota; class Bacteroidia; order Flavobacteriales_D; family Crocinitomicaceae; genus UBA4466. The sequence continues at coordinate 22,164 of JABXHO010000114.1, forward strand.
GCGGTTGATGCAATTAAATTGATCGCATTCCCACCAACAGTTGAAGAAGGGAAAGAGTACGAAGGAAAAATCAAATCGCTTCAAGCGTACGGAGTTTTCGTTGAAATCGTTCCTGGAACTGACGGATTGATTCACATTTCTGAATTTGCACACGAACGTATCAACAAGATGGAAGACGTTTGTAAAGAAGGAGATATCGTGAAATTCAAAGTAGTTGGTAAAGATCCAAAAACACGTAAGTGGAAACTTTCACGTAAAGTGCTTTTGCCAAAGCCAGAAGCTGCTGAGAAGAAGTAAGTTGCTTACTTGATATAATTGAACGCCCGTTCCTTCCGATATTTGTCGGGATGGTTCGGGCGTTTTTTTTTGAATTTTCTTGTAATTGACTGGTTAGGTTATTTGAATAAATGAGAACCAAGTTTCGAACATAGCGGTCATTCAATTCCTTTTGAAGACCCTTGAAAAGAAAACGTATGAAAACATTTATCAAAAGCTCGAATCAGAGTAAACGGGAAAAGGAGAGAAAAATTCCACTTCCAAAGTTGGTGCATACAGTACCAATTGCACTTGTATTAATGGGAACCACCAGTTGTTCGTTAATGTGCAAGGTTTTTAAAACATGTGATGATCCGGACCCCGTAGTTGTGGTGACGCCAGAAGTAAAGGATACTGTCGTTTTAACCGATCATGTGTTTAACGAAACGCCTCCCACAAATAGAGACGCTACCTTTTTTGACTTGCTTGCTCAGAATTCGGAACTGAGTTATTTTGATGTTCGGGATTCATTCAATGCCTTTTGGAATAATTTGAACGAACGGGAGAAAGAAGATCATGAGAGAGATAAGAAATTATTTGATCGATGGGATTACTTTTGGGCACCGCGTATTGCAGGGTTGGACGGATCATTCGATACACTCAATTACATTTTGGCCAATCATTATTTGCAGAACCCTCCACAGAATTTGGTTTCAGGAAATCGATCTTCAAACAATAACTGGACGCCTGTTGGACCGGATGAAATTCCTGCGAATAATTCGAGTTACTCCCTAAATTACAAAGGTGTTGGTCGTGTAACCAAAGTGAAATTTCACAACAATTACGATGGAACCTATCCGATCGGAACACCAGAGCCATTAACAGCAAAAGGACATAACACTTTGTATGCTGGTACACGAATGGGAGGACTTTGGAAATCTACCGATGGTGGAGCCAATTGGTTCAATCCTTCTCAGTTTCTTTTACCGCAAGGAGTGCAAGATCTCGAGCTTTTCGGAGCAGATAGAATTTATACTGTTTCGACGGTTCATGGATTCAACTACGGTGATCATGGTTTACCAACCATTCAACGTTCGGAAGATGGGGGAGAGACCTGGTTTATTAGTGGGGCTCCTTTCGATTATTCCAGTGCTGTAAATTCATTAGCAACGGGATCAATTCGTATTAACGACTTAACCGTCCACCCAAGATGTTGGTACGTAGCAAGTCGATCTTCTGAAAACCAAGAAAATGGAAGCACGCGTGCACCAACGTGTAACATGTCTAGACTACTTGTGGCTTCTTCGTTGGGAGTGCATTATTCTGATGACAATTGTTTAACATGGACAAAAGTGTTGGATGCAGCTAATTTGAATTATTCATTGGGTCCAAATGAAGTGGTTGTCAATCCAAAACAAACAAACGAGCTCTACACCTTCGGATCAGTTAACTGGAACGATATGACACAAGGAAAAAATGCGAATGAAGTGTATCGTTCGGTGGATGAAGGACTCAATTGGTATCTATGGAAGACATGTAATTTAGAAACAGGAACGAATGCGGGATTCAATTTAGGATTACCTGCTGCAAATTTGCCTGATGCACGTGTCAGTCAGATCAAACTAATTCCTTCCAAACAGTCAAAAGATAAGCTATACGCCGTTGTGTGGACTTATTACATGGGAAACTCCAGTTATAGCGGTAACGGAGTCTCGTATAACGCGAGTAACAGATCAAAGCAATGGCTGTTGAAAACTGAAGACCGAGGTGCTACTTGGACTACGGTATTAAAAGGAACAAGCTACTTCAACCGAACGGTAGATTTCGAAATTGATCCATGGAACGATGATGTAATTCACTATTGTGACGCTGGAGGGTATGCGAGTACGGCTGTTTACTACCGCTTAACCATTAATCCAGCAACAAATGTGGCATCACGATTTCAACAACCTTCGTACAACTCGGGAATGCATGCAGATGTACGCGACCTAGAACTTAAATACATTCCAAATGGTGGAAATCAAGGAGTGAATATTCTAGCCGGTACCGATGGAGGAATAAACATCACGCCAAATTCTACAGCATCAACGATGAACTGGACAAATATTACTGGAAAAGGTCTACACATTTCGGAAATTTACAAGTTTAGCAATACACAGATCACAGGAACAGATGCACTTGTGGCAGGACTTCAAGATAATGGCTCCTTCTCGTGTAATTACGATGCAATGGGAACATCAGACTGGAGAATGGTCGTGAGAGGAGATGGAATGGATTGCCAGTACGATCCTCAAAACGGAAGTCGCTATTTTTCTACAGATGGCCAAACGGGGAATGGTCAAGCCGTGTACCAGTATAACTCGTCAACGGCGAACGCGCCATCATCCTCTAAAAACACCATGAGCATGGGCACGGGGGAATGGGTTTATCCAATTGAGTTCGATCAATCAAATCCTTCTAACTTATACATAGGAAAACAAAACCTGTGGAAAAAGACAGGAAGTGTAGCAGGAACATGGCAAGCTGTTATGACGCCTACTCAACAGAGTCAATGGTTTCCAAATGGAACGACCGTTCGAGCATTCAAAGTAGCGAACAGTAATTCTATGGTAATTGCGCGGAGATGGAATAGCTCCATTTATACGATAGATGCTGGTGCGACGTGGACACAATTATTAGATCCAGAACCAGATCCAACAAAGCGATTACACATTTGGGGACAGGTTCAATTCGCATACGATCCAGGAAATCCGACCACCTTGTTTGTGGCAATATCAGGATTTATCACGAACTCAGTTTCGGATGGTTCCCTTCAGAAAGTATATAAAATCACCAATTTAGGACAGCCAAATGAAAAGTGGACGAATTGGAGTAATGGTTTGACTGTTGCGGATCAAGTAAACTGTATCGCTTACGATAACACGAGTGACATGCTCTACATCGGTACGGATCACGGAGTATACAGAAAAAGTGCAGTGACAAGCGGAAACTGGACGATGTACGGCAATAAGTTGCCAATGACGTACGTCACAGATATTGATTTTCGACACGACAAAAATGTTGTAAGAGCTTCAACCTTTGGAAGAGGCTTGTGGGAAATCCAAAAATAGAGATATGAAAACGCCCTGACTCTAAATAATCTAGAGTGCAGGGCGTTTCGTAACCAAAAAAAATCTACTCTTACTATAAAAGGTTACTCATTTTAAATTGCTACTGGAGGTAATTCTTTTGCAGCGCTTCCTTCGTTGAATCCAGCAGAAGTGAGAATTGTATCTCCATCCATACCGAACATGATCGCTGCTTTTGGATTTTGTCCTTTTTCATCTGTGTCCAAGATTACACGGTAAATCACTACTTCAACCAATGCAATGGATTCATCATTAGTAGCGTTGACCATAAATTTTGTGGGCTGCATATCCGACATAAAATCCAACTGTCCCGCAATTCCAAGCGGATGCAAAGTAATATTTACGTGTGTTCCGTTAATCGAAATCAATTGGGCAAGTCCCATATTTTTTTCAAAGTCCCAGTGGTATGAAAACTCACAGTTTGGGTTCTTCAGTACTGATTCTCCTCTTAATACTTGATCAAGCGTTAAACTAAACTGTTTGATAGTTTCTGACATAATTTCTTATTTAATGATTAGATGTGTGTTACAAACATAACGGGATCATTACAGTTCTATGTAGGTAGAAATACGGGTTTTGATGACTTTATAGCTGATTTACACCAAGATGATCACCCAGAAAGGCTCATCAGTCATTTTAAACTACCGCTTGTCCCTTTTCTTTTTTTTAGTCCATTCTCCATATTATCTTGGTTAAAAATTACGACTGTGGCTGAAAAAGTACTAAGCATTAAAGGCTTATCGAAAAATTATAATGATTTCGCTGCTGTGAAAAACATCAGTTTTGATGTGGAGCAACAAATGGTTTTCGGACTGCTTGGACCGAACGGAAGTGGAAAGACAACAACCTTGGGTATGCTAATGGGTGTGATCCGTCCATCCAGTGGAGAGTTTTCGTGGTTCAACAATGGACAGAAAGATGAAAACAGAAAACGAATAGGATCGCTCTTGGAAACGCCGAATTTTTATCCCTACCTGACAGCGTGGCAAAACTTGGAAGTTGTCGCGAAAATCAAAGGCATCGACCCTCCAAAGGAAAGCATCGACCGTGTGTTAAAGATTGTAGGATTAACCAAGCGGAGCGATTCAAAGTTCAAAACATTCTCACTGGGAATGAAACAGCGTTTAGCAATTGGCGCAACTTTATTGGGAGATCCTGAAGTATTGGTTTTAGATGAACCTACAAATGGACTTGATCCTCAAGGGATTGCTGAAATCAGAGAATTAATCATTCGTATTGGTAAAAGCGGAAAAACAATTGTGATAGCCTCACATATTCTGGATGAAATCCAAAAAGTGTGTACGCATGCAGCCATTCTTCGCGATGGAAAATTACTCCAAGTATCAACAATTGATTCCCTCATCGGAAATCAAGATGTACGCCTAATCAAAGTAGGAGCTGAAGAAATGACCAAGGTCAAATCAATCGTCGAACAAATACCTAGTTACTCCATCTACAAAGAAGACGACCATGCACTAATTATCCGTTGTCCAAGAGAAACAACGGCATCCATGATGAACAAGTTCTTTTTCGATCATGGAATTGTGCTGAACCAACTAAGCGTCTTCAGTGAAAGTCTGGAAAATCAATTTTTGGAAATTATCAAGAAATCATAAAGCGAGCAAAGCGGTTGCGTGGATGCGGAATTATTTGTGCATGACCTCCCGCTGAAAAAAATATACTTATGAAAAACTTAATTGCTATTGAATGGATGAAGCTCAAGCGGTCGGTTACTATGAAGGTAATTCTGATCATCTATGCTGTCACGGTTCCACTTTTGTATTTTTGTTTGGGGTTCATAGAGGTTGGACCATTTTCGATGCCAGACTACATTTATGAGTTTCCTCACAGTTACAACTTTGTTGCTTACATAGCTTCATATTTTAACCTTTTGGTAGGAGTGATTATTATGGTATTTACCTCAAATGAGATTAAGTATAGGACTCTTCGACAAAATGTTATAGACGGGCTCAGTAAGAAGGAGGTGATCTTCGCGAAATTTGGAGTGGTCTTTTTGTTTTCAGTATTGGTTACTCTTTATGTTTTGTTGGTCGGGTTGATTTTTGGATTATTACACAGTGATGATCTGTCCCAAATATTTAGTGGATTTGATCAAATAGGAGCCTATTTTATTTCGGTGCTTGGATTTTTTACTTTTGCTTTTTTCTTTGCCAATGTTATCAGGCTTCAGATTTTGGCAATTTTATTATACATCTTTTCAACGTTAATTGAAGGTTTAATTGGATTAGCAGTAGCACGAGAATACTCTCAGTTTTTTCCTCTAAGAACATTTAGCAATCTCATTCGGAACCCATTTTTTGAAATGGTAGACCCAACAGTCGACGGACAAGCGATTCCAGATCAGTTCATTCTCGGTCAAGGATGGAGCGCTGTATTTGCCGTTTTCTATATTGCTTGTTTTGTTCTTATTAGTTATTGGGTGATCAAACGCAGAGACATTTAACTCACGTGAAATAGCGCGAAAAAACGTCGGGTGATCGAAACTTTCGGTTGTGCGATAACTTCGCGAAATAATTAAGTATATTTATCGCTAAAACTCAATAGGTAATGGGCAGTAAAAGAGAAATTAAAAAAGTGGTAAAAGAAATGGTGTACGACATCATGGACGAATGTGATTACCACGTTGAAAATATGAGTAAAAACGCTGAAGCTGCGGATAAATTGATGGATGAAGTTGTGGAATACCACGATAAGATGATGTCAAAAATTCGAACAACGAAAGACAAAGCAGGCTTCAAAGCACTTCGAGTACAACTCGAGGAAGATGCGGATGGTTTTGTTCAAAAAATCAACGATTTAAATTAAACTTAAACTACGAAAACGAAGAATTATGTGGGCTTGGTTAAAACGACTATTTAGAATTGGAAAAGCAGAAGCACATTCGGCATTAGATAAATTAGAAGATCCAGTAAAAATGACGGAACAAGGGATCCGTGATTTGAAAGCAAACCTCGAAAAAGCATTGGTTGCCATGGCAGAAGTAAAGGCGATGGGAATCCGTTCGAAAGGAGAGGTAGAGGATTACGAGAAAAAGGCTGCGGATTACGAAATGAAGGCAACGTTGCTTTTGAAAAAAGCAGCTGCTGGTGAAATGGATGCTGCTGAAGGTGACCGCTTGGCTGCAGAAGCTCTTTTGAAAAAGAAAGAAAATGAAGGTCATGCTGCATTGGCTAAGAAGAATCAGTTGTACTACGAGCAAAACGCAGACAAGCTGAAAAGCAACATCGATGATCTTAAAAAGAACATTTCGAAGTATGAAAGCGAGCTGAAAACACTGAAAGCGAGAGCGAAGGTGAGTAAAGCACAAAAGGACATCAACAAAGATTTGGCAGGAATTGATTCAGATTCTACCGTACAAATGCTTGAGCGCATGAAAGAAAAAGTGGCGCAAGAAGAAGCATTGGCGGAATCATACGGAGATATTGCTTCTGAAAGTCGTTCTTTGGATGAAGAAATCGAAGATGCTTTGGATTCTTCTTCAGCTGAAATGAAAGTAAAAAGCGATTTAGATGCATTGAAAGCGAAGATCGCTGACGGAGAATAAGCACAAACTTTTGTATATTCAAATCCCGTTTTATTCCGTTTTCGACGGAAGAAACGGGATTTTTTATTGAACACGAGGCGAGAATGAATAAACTGTTCCGCAGAAGAATTACTCACACATGAAACTAACAACCAAACAACTTTTATTGATTGCGGGAATTCTCGCCTTTGTCGGGATGCTTTTTGTCAATTTCGATAAACACGAAGATCAAATGCTTTTCCGTGCCAGTGCACTCGGTGGTTTGATGGTCTTTTTCTGGTTCTTCGATGTTATCCCGATGTATGTCACAGCAATGATTCCGCTCGCACTGGGCGTTCCAATGGGACTGATTACTGGAGACGGGATTGCAGGAGCCTACGCCAATAAGTTCATTTATCTATTTCTCGGAGGGTTTATTCTCGCGCTCGCGATGGAAAAATGGGACGTTCACAAGCAATTGGCACAAACAATTATTGGATTAGTAGGGCGATCTAAATCACGAATTTTACTTGGGTTTATGCTGAGCACTGGCGTGTTAAGTATGTGGATTTCCAATACAGCAACGACCATTATGATGTTGCCCATGGTGCTCGCAGTGATCAAAAATTTAGATCATGAAGAGGGTTCGCGCTTTCCCCGTTTTTTGTTGTTGTCGATTGCCTACTCAGCAAGTGTTGGAGGAATGGCAACACTCGTAGGTTCCCCACCGAATAGTATTCTGGCTGGCTATTTATCCGAAAATCAAGGAATCACCCTCTCCTTCGCTGAGTGGATGAAATTTGGAATGCCGCTTTCATTGGGACTACTCACCTTGTTGTATTTCTATTTCATTCTTCTCCTAAGAGGAGAAAAGGGAGGAAACGAAATCAAGCTTGAAATAGAGAAAAAGCCGTGGAATAAAGATCAGAAGCGTATCATTTACTTCTTTCTGCTGATTGTAGTGTTGTGGATCACCCGAGGCTTCATCATGGATTACCTCAAAGACCACGACATTCATTTCGCCTATGGAGATGAACATATCGCCATTTTCGGAGCAATTCTCATGTTTATTCTTCCGAGCAGTGCGGGAAAACCTTTGTTAGAGTGGAGCGATACACAGAAATTGCCATGGGGCGTTCTATTGCTGTTTGGAGGAGGTTTGGCTTTGGCGAAAATGTTGGAGACGAATGGTGTAATCACAGAGATTTCAGAATTATTCGAAAGCTTCAAAAGTGTGAATGTCGGCGTTCTGCTGTTGATTGTGGTGACACTCGCCATTTTCGGAACAGAATTCATGTCGAATACCGCTATGGTGAGTGTTCTCATCCCCGTAATTGCCACCTTTGCGATTAGTGCAGGAATTTCCATCACAGAATTGTGTATTCCCGTTGCGCTTTCGGCAAGTTGCGCGTTCATGCTACCCATCGGAACACCTCCAAATGCCATCGTCTTTTCTGGAACCGACCTCAAAATAAAACACATGGTTCGAACTGGATTTGTATTGAATGTGATGGCGGTATTGATCGTGGTGGCGTATTCGATATTGTTTATTAAGTAGTTGATGAAAGGAAACTGATTGATCCATCGAAATGAAAAAATCAAATGTTCCATTTTTTGAAGAACAGACCAAAGCTGCATTAAACCAATTATTAAATGTTGAATATGACCAATCCATGTTTTTTCTTCTAGAATTGGATCAGGAAGACAAGTCTGACTTAAAAACAAATTTTGATGAGATCATGAATTTTTGGGTTCTCCCAGAACAGATTGAAAAGAAGTTTAGACTGCATGAAATAGCTGAAATACTAACGACGCCTCGAAATGAAATTCCTTTGTGGATTAAACTATCGGAAGAAGAGAAAGGACAAACCTATAAGATGAGTATCAGCAGACGGTTTAGAAAACTGCGGGTGATTCGTGAAAGGCATGAATATTCACCAACATTACCTTTTATTCAATGAGAAGATGGAGTACAAACTATTGCAACAATCCTTTCTTTCGATAGCGTTTCCAGCACGTCCATCCACAATATCAAACAATCAGAATGCAATTTTCTTAGCAAGCGAATGTCCAAAATCGATCAAAAATAAATACCTTCAACAAAGTAAAATAAGACGTTAAAAATTGATTCAATGAAAGTACTTCTTTCGCCTGCGAAGGCATTAGACATGGATAAAGAAATAAACGCACCTCGTGCAAGTGCACCGATCTTTTTAGACAAAAGTGAAGCGCTGGTGAAAAAACTCGCAAAGTTCTCTTCAAAGAAAATAGGAGAGATGATGCACTTGTCGCAAGATTTGTCCGATTTGAATCATGAGCGTTACCAGTCGTGGAAGGCAAGTACGGAACTAGATGGAAACAACACGTACGCAATTGCAGCCTTTAATGGTGAAGTGTATCGTGGGTTCGATGCAACGACACTTTCAGCAGAGAAATTAGAGGAAGCGCAAAATACCGTGCGCATTTTGTCGGGATTATATGGCGTATTGAAGCCCTTGGATCTGATTTATCCATACCGATTGGAAATGGGAACGAAGTGGTCTGTAACGCCAAAAACAACTTCACTTTATAAGTTTTGGGGAACATCCATTGCAGATACACTCAACGAAGAAAATGAGGATGGAATCATTGTGAACCTGGCTTCCAATGAATACTTCAAAGCGGTGGATAAAAAAGCCTTGAAGGGACGTATCGTAACACCAACTTTCAAAGAGTTTAAGAATGGAAAGTACAAAGTAATCATGGTATATGCGAAGAGAGCACGTGGTTTTATGGCGCGATACATCGTCGATCATTCGATTACCAACGTGGAAGACTTGAAAGCATTTGATACGGATGGTTACCGCTTCGACGAAAATCTTTCATCTGGAGACGATTGGGTATTTACCCGATAAATGATCACCTGATTAACCTATCCAATTATACCTTATGACACGAGAAGAATACATCAAGATTTGTTCGGTGTGCACGAACCGAAAGTTTAGTCCGAAGGAAGGAATCATTTGTGGACTCACGGATAAACCGGCAAATTTCGAATTGTCTTGTCCAGATTATGAAGAAGATTCAAACGAGGTTCGTTTGGTTGAAATGAAGAATAATCATGACACAAAGCAGTCGAACAAGGTCGTTAATCGCGCTCGTATTGTTCTTTTCGTTGTAGCGGGCCTTTACGCATTTGTGGGAGTGTATGAAGCATTCTTTATGCTCGGTGCTCACATTCTTTTCGGCACAATTGACTGGATTGTATCAGCGATCTTCATCGGTCTGGCAATCTTCTCGTACAAAAAGGCATTTCTAGCATTGATTTTAGGGCTTGGCGTTTACCTGGGATTAATCCTTTTACTTGCTGTATTAGATCCCATGACAATTGTGCAAGGCATCATCTGGAAAATTTTAATTGTTACGCTACTTGTACTTGGAATTAAGGAAGCAAAATCGTCTAAACCGAAAGAAGCAAAAACAACAAATGGAGAATTGTTGGATCAGCTGTGAATTGGTCGAACGAGATAGGATATGACGGATATCCTCAGTTCTTGATCCTTTTCCTCCCTCAACTGTACAGCATAATATGATGAAATCAATCTGCATCGGAATTGTCATACTTTGGAGCTTGTTAGCATGCTCGCAATTGCCTGTTAGCAAAACGGATGCGCAGATTCAGACGTTTTCAGATTTTAAATCACGTAGCTCACAACCACTGTATCAAAAATACGGTCAGGTGTCGGCGGTAAAAGTAGTATTGGACACAAAAACGAATAAACTTCACTTCATTTCTTCGTCGGATTACGAATATCATCATGAATTCTGTCGCGAAGAATTAGGGTATTACAAATCATTGAGTGATTTCAATGATGAAAATTATTCGTCCGAAAGTACGCGAAGATTTTTGCTGGCGAACATCAATTACTATCAATCCATCGATAAGTTCACATTGGAATTGGGGCCTTCAGATCGGATGAATGCCCAACACCTGGAAAAATTATTCAATGCAGTGAAAGCGGAGGTGTATTTCAGTCAGAATTTGTTTTTGATGCTAAATACCTCTCACGTTGTTTCGTTAAAGCCAAGCCTTTCGAAGCAGATTCCTTCATTAACGCCTGAGGAAATCTACGCGAATCAAACCTATCAACCGCTTTCAAAGTATTCGAATTACGGGAGAGTGGTGATTGTTCGAGATTGGGAAAAACAGTCAAAAGATATCCGTTCAACAGATATTTTACTTCTAGAAGATATTCCGCCAAGTTTTCCGTTAGTAGCGGGCGTAGTGGTGACGCAATTTCAAACGCCATTGAGTCATGTTTCTTTACTCGGACAAAATCGTAAGATTCCCGTTTGTGCGTATACCAAGCTGTTCAGTACGGATCATTTGCTTGCATTGGAAGGGAAAACGGTGAAGTTTACAGTAGAACAAGATACATTCAAGTTGGATCTTGCGGACGTGACGCTGAAAGGGCAGAAGCGTAGTAAATCTCCCATCAAGTTGCGCTATGACTTCTCAATGGATACGCTAATCGCTGCAGAATACATTCGTGAAAGAGACAGCAAAAGTGTGGGCAACAAAGCAGCAAACTTTGCTTTATTGGTCGATTATACAGAGAAAATTGATTTCAAAACGCCAGAATCTGCTTTCGCCATTCCGTTTTCCTTCTACAAACAACACGCTACGAAATCAGGCATTGATCCGCTTTTGGCACAATTGCTCCAGAAAGATAATTTGAATCGACATCCGGATTTGGTGAAGCGCGATTTGAAACTGATTCGAAAAATGATCAAGAAAACGCCTGTTGATGCTCAACTATTGGCAGATATCGAAAAAATGATTCTTCGACTGGGGACGCACCGACGTTTGCGCTTTCGATCTTCTACGAATGCGGAGGATCGGGATGGTTTTTCTGGAGCTGGATTGTATACGTCCAAAACGGGGGAGTTGTATAGCGATAAGAAGCCAATCGATCGCGCGATTAAAAAAGTGTGGGCGAGTTTGTGGTCGTACGGTGCATTTATGGAGCGAGAAGCGTTTAACATCGATCATCGAACAGTCGCAATGGGAATTCTGGCACATCGATCTTTCCCAAATGAAGAAGTAAATGGCGTGGCGATTACCACCAACTTATATCGTGACAATTACCTCGGATTTGTTGTCAATGCGCAATTGGGCAATGAAAACGTGGTAGATCCAACCAATGGAGTAGTGTGTGATCAATTTATTTGCTATCCCGATGAGGAAGTGTCTGGTTACGGACGAAACGGGGGAAGTATTGATATCATTACTTATTCGAGTCTTAATAATGGAAAGTTGGTCATGACGGATGAGGAGATTACTGCGTTGGCGAATACCCTGGAAAGGATAAAACGACTTTACTTGAGAAAGCACTATACGAATAAATCGTACCTTAATTTCGGTTTGGATTTAGAATTTAAACTGGATGCCGAAACGCGACAGCTGTACATCAAGCAAATGCGGATTTTCAATAACTAAAAATGCCACCTCATAGAAATAAGGTGGCACTTTTTATATCAAATAGAAATTACTTTTTGATCACAAATCGCTCTGTATTGTTTGCGTTTGTTCTCAATAAATAAACTCCTTCTGTCAAATCACTCACATCAATCGTTGTGCGTTGTTCAGCATCTACAATCGTTGATTTTACAAGTTTACCATCTGTATTGTAGATGAACACTTCATTGATTCCAAGATTTCCGTCCCATTCCAATGTGATACTGTTCACCGCTGGATTCGGGTATAACTTAAGCATCGCAGGAGCTTCTTCTTCTTCTTCAATTGTTTCAGCAACGTACATTTTTGATCCTGCACATTTTCCGAATTGGATATCATCAATTCCATAATCGTTGAATCCAGTTCCTGAAGTTTGACGAATTTCAATAACCGAATTTGAAGAGGAGTACGTCGCATCCCAACTTACACAGTATAGCGTCCAATCGTGTTCTGGTGCTGTTGCTGTGTTGAATGATCCTATCACATTTCCATCAATCAGTACATCGAATGTTTGCGTTGAATTGTTACTTGCGTTGTCCGAAATTTCTCGAATTTCCCAGAATTCAAAGATGTAAGTACTTCCAGAACTAACTGATACATTGTCTTTCCAAATAGTACCATTTGTACCGTCAACAATCAAGAAGTGACCATCAGAAGTTCCCAATGTATGATCCCAAAGATCATCGATCCAAAGCAAGTTTCCACATTTGTCTCTTGGCTCGTGACCAACACAAACAGATCCAACTGAACACGTACACGTTACGGTAAGTCCACTGGATACAGGAATAGATGTGTTTTCAAAGTCTCCATTCGGTAACTGATCATTAATCTCACATCCACATCCATCTTTTTTACAATCGACGTAAACAGTTTCGCAATAGGTCACATATGGTACGTTTGGATCATCACAACAGTAAATGCGAACGCACACTTCGTATTCTCCATCACCAGGGAAAGAATAAATAAAACTAGAGCTAGACGATACAGGTACTCCGTCTACAAACCAGAAGTAGCAGTATTCAGAACCAGAAGTATAGGCGCTAAATTTATGGTTGTAGCAATCTTTTATAGATACAGAGTATTCAAAATAATCTTCCAGTTGTGGAATCTCACATTGAATTTCACATTGTCCGAATTCGATATCATCAATTCCGTAATCATTGTATCCACTACCGGCAGTTTGTACAATTTCAATTGTTGCTGACAAAGAAGAGAAGTTGGCAGTCCATGTAGTACAGTATTGTGTCCAAACATCTTCTGGAGCACTCGCTGTATTGAACGAAGCAATTGTTGTTCCATTCACTCTTAAATCGAAGGATTGAGTTGAGTTGTTTCCCCAGTTGTTGTCGGATACTTCTCTAATTTCCCAGAAAGAGAAAACATAATCTTGCCCTGCGGATACAGGAACTGTTTCGCTCCATACAGAACCGTTTCCTCCATCTACGATGAGAAAGTGTCCTGATGAGGTTCCGAAGGTGTGATCCCAAAGATCATCAATCCAGTAGGAGTTCAAACATTTGTCTCTTGGTTCATGACCCACACATACAGATGAGGCACCACATGTGCAGTTAACACCCAAACCAGAGGTTACTGGGAGTCCACTTTCGAAATCTCCATCTGGAAGAAGGTTTGTTACATTGCAGCCACAATTCCGAGATGTGATGGCTCCGAATTCCGCAAGTTCTGCAGGTGTTCGTAAATCAGGTGTATTGGTGTAATTCGGAAGACTGTCCGAAACAGATGTTGGTATGGTGATTTTCTTGTTGAGCGGAGCTTCAATTTGGCTCATACTAAAAAACGAAAAGCACGATACAATCGCGAGCACGAAATACGTGCGAATAGTGGTTGTTTTCATAAAAATGATTTTTTGTTCCCAAACAAACTAAGCATCATTTTTGAATATATCGTGAATCGGTTACATAATTTGTTTTTAATTCATTGATTTTGCGCATATTATTCATGTATGGTTAGTTTTTTTCTCACACGTAAGCACATTTTTTGCATCATTCCATGATAGGAATAACGGTTTAGTACAATGATCTGAAAGTAGAAACCTAGTAGATACTAGGTATTCATTTGTTTCAAGGTTTGACTAATCGAGTTCGAGACAAAACATCATGAATTCCCTGTTCTTTTCCCATCAAATAGGAAAAACTGTCGAGAGGCGTAGCAAAACGAAGAAGTGTTCGCATAAAGATATGCAAGACGTTCGTACGTGTATTACGTGAAGATACTACCTTGGTGCCTGTAAGCAATTTCCCGACGGTTTGGCTTAAGGTCAACTCCATTATGAAATAATACAAGAAATAGAGGAGAGCAGGGAATAAATAATAGTGAGTAAACTCAATAGGAAGTACGGTTAGAACACGCAAAAGAATGGTGTATACAATTGTGTCCAACAGGTAGTTAACAAGTCGATGATTTTTTGTGACCAATGCTTGTCGATTATTGTTTCACAAACTTTTGCTGCTCAACTTTACCATTGCGTACAATTCGCACGAAATACATACCGCTCGTTAATTCAGAAATGGGAATTTGTTCGGATGAATTCGATTCCGAGACGATATTCCCTTGCATGTCGATAATCAGGATTGATTCACTTGGCATTTCTTCAAATCCTTGAAGCGAGATGTAATCGGAAGTTGGATTTGGATAGATGGACCAGTTGAAAGATTGTTCCATTTCAACGGTTCCAACAACACCAAGTGCCAATTGAACAGCAAGGTAGGCATTGATTTTTCCGTGTCCCCAATGCACGTCTCCCGTTGCAGGAATCACTCCTGTATGATTGTCTTCACGAGCTGTTTGAATCAAAATGTTTTTCACTTGAGCAGGAGTAAGTGTGGGGTTGGCATCTAAAATCAATGCAACAACACCTGCCACAACGGGCGATGACATCGAGGTACCGCTCAATCGCGCAAAATCATAGGTTCTACCATTGAAATCGACACTTTCGATCGCGGTATATGCGGCATCAGTATAGGATGACATGGAAGATCCAACAGCAATACCCGGCGCTGCAATGTCTGGCTTCAAGGTATCATTAATTAAGGGACCAACACTTGAAAAGTTCGCCAATGCGCCACCAGCTAATGTACCACCAGCAGTGTAAAAGTTTGACGCATATGCTGCCACTGAGATTGCTGAGAAAGTACAGGCGGGAGCGCCTATTCCATTTGAATCGTTTCCTGCAGTATAGCCAGAACCAAGAGAGGAGAAGGGCATTCCCCAGTTACCAACGTCGGATGTTAGTTCCGTAACATTCCAAAAATGAACGGTACCTGATGCTGCTTGCGCCTTCAACACAATACGATAAGATCCAGTGGGTCGTTTTACACGAAGTCGTGCCTGAGGTCGGCCATTACTAGGATAGGCAGCATCGCACGAAAGATTGAAAAAGATGGAATCTGCTCCCACTACTACAAAACTATCGATATAGTTGAGGGTGGTCGCTGTTGAGTAATAATCACTTTCGGCTAACAATGTGTTGGTTGAGCTTAAGACTTTTATTCCTACGGAATAAGCCTCACCTGGTGTTCCCCAACTTTGAATGCTTTGTCCCCACAATGTGGACAGTGTTGCTGAGCTGTAAAAATTGATGCGTGTTAACAAAGAGTCGCCTTGAAAATCTTTCTGAATGTGGAAGTTTTCACCGCCGTTGTTTCCTGCGGAAGTCACGAACACGACACCAAGACTCGAATAATTGTCCAAGGCCTGACTTAGCAGAGATGTACCATCAATCGATTGGAAGTGATACAAGCCCCAACTCATATTTATGACCAAGCGTTTGCCTTCAGCCGTTGCTTTGTTATACATCCATTCCCAGGCATCGAGCACCGCACTTTCATCCACTAAAAATGTTGTGAAGAGAAAGTTTGATTCGAAAGCAAGACCGCGATAGATTGTTCCTGCACCGCTACCTCCTGCAATCCCTGCAACGTGCGAACCATGCGTAGCATATGAATAAATGTTCGACGTATCCGATTCGGCATTGATGAGTTCTGTTGGAGTCGCGTATTCCGTTCCGTACGCATATCCTGCGGGTGCTGGACCAGCGTTTTTGAATTGATCCCATGCCGCCAAAATGCGTGTATTGGAAAGCAAGGTATCGTAGTAATTTGGCGAAGTGTAATCGAATCCCCAGTCAGTAATTCCAATAATCACATCTTTTCCCGTATATCCTTCAGGCAAATTGGCGCCCATCCAAACACTATCTGCTCGAACGTCGCTAATTACTCTGTCCAAGTGCGGCTTCACCTTACCCGCTATCTCAATGTAACTCAAGTTTTCATTTGAAAGAAGGCTTGAGAGTTCACCAATTGGACATTTTAGACTTAAGATTTCTCCTATTTTTGATCCGACTAAAATGCCATCACTTTCTAATTCATTCTGATGAAAAGGAGTATTCACCTTTGCTAAAAAGGAAACGTATTCTGTGCCGTGAATGTTATTCACTGGAAAACGCTCTCGGATTTCATCGGAGACGATTCCGTGGTTACGTCCTATTTCAACTTGTAAAAACTGGATGTCTGCTTTCGTATTGGCACTCGTTGTAACTTGAGAGAATCCAGCGAATGGAAACAATAGAAGAAGTAGAAAGAATCTCATAATTTGAAGTATTTCGACTTGCAAGTTACGGAAAAGATCGGTGTCAAAAATGTGGTTAAACCTGCGAAAACTTAATCTTCAGCTTGAAATACGTGAATGAAACCATGCTTTTCCTGA
>JABXHO010000055.1 GCA_013373595.1 Flavobacteriales bacterium
AAAGTGAACTCTTTGGTCATGAAAAAGGAGCGTTTACTGGAGCAATTTCACGACGTAAAGGGAAATTTGAGGAAGCAAACGGCGGAACAATTTTCCTCGATGAGATTGGCGAAATGGACATTCAGTTTCAAACGAAATTGCTTCGTGTACTCCAAGAGCGTGAGGTAGTTCGCGTGGGAAGTAACGAACCACAAAAAATTGACGTGCGCATTATTGCCGCTACGAACCGTGATTTGAAGAAAGAAGTTCAAGACAACAACTTCCGTGAGGATCTTTTCTACCGTTTGTTCGGACTTCCAATTCATCTTCCACCCTTGCGTGAGCGCGAAAAAGATGTTTTGCTTCTCTCTCGTCATTTCTTGGATCGATTCTGCGAAGAGAATAAATTGGATACAAAATCGCTCAATAAATCAGCTCAGCGCAGCTTATTAAGCTATCCATTCCCTGGAAACATTCGAGAATTGAAATCCGTTATCGAATTGGCCGCAGTGATGTCCTCTGGACCTGAAGTAAGTGCTGACGATTTTAATTTCCCAAATGATGACGATGTTGTCTCTTCAATTCTACGCGACGACGACAAAACCATGCGTCAGTTCAACCAAGAGATTGTAAAAATCTATCTCAAGCGATTTGACAATAACACCAAACAAGTGGCTGATGCATTGGATATTGGACAAACAACCGTTTATCGTTTAATGAAAGAAGCGAAAGAAGAGCAGAAATAATTTTCAATTTGAAAAAGACAATTTCAATCTGAACCTTTCCAAGGACCCCTCGTCTATTTAAGTAGTTGATAAACTGACAGTTAACTTTGTCGGCACAACATTCGCACATCATGTTGCAACACCAATACAATTGCACATGATAAACGGAAAAAATATAAAAATCGTCATCGTTGAAGATGACCTTTATTACAACAAAGCCTTAACGAAATACGTCGAAACGATTTGCGAAAGCATTCTTTTCAAAGAACACACCTTTGAGATCAATTCTTTCCTCACCGCACACGACGCTATCGAGCAACTCGATGATCTTACCGACATCATGATTCTCGACTATACACTCGTGAATGAAACTGAAACGGATGTATTGAATGGGGAAAATGTCATCGACGAAGTAGAGAAACACTGCCCGAAATGTAAAATCATTGTGGTAAGTGCCGCTCAAAATCCAGCGATCACCGCTCGCGTAATGAAGCGCGACATCTATGAATACATCGATAAGAACATCAATTCAAAAAATCGAATTGGCGCGGTTCTTCAGAGAGCCATTGTTTCACATACAAGATAAACACCATTAAACCTGAATATTATGAATCATTTAATCAAATTTATTCTTCCTGTATCCGTCCTTGTAGCATCAACCGCATGTGTGAGCACGAAGAAATACGAGGAAGCGATTAGTCAACGAGCAGCGGTTGAAAGAAAGAATCAAAACTTACATCAAGAGCTTTCTACGGCAATGGCCGAAAATAAATCGCTGAAAAGTCAAAATGCCTCACTTCAAGAAAATTTGGAGGCTAAAAATGAAAAGCTAGAAGACCTTCAGCAAGAGGATCAACAGCGAGAAGAAGAGCTACGTGAGCTGCAGGCCATTGTAAGCGATCAACGCGATGCGCTCCAATCATTGCACAACGAAGTTTGCAGTGCCTTGAAATGTTTCACGCCAAGCGAACTTGAAATCGACGTTCGAGATGGGAAACTATATGTTTCATTGAGTGATAAATTACTCTTCACATCTGGAAGCGATGAAGTGAACGAACGCGGAGAAGAAGCCATTGAAATGCTCGCAAATGTGTTATCCCGAAGCGAATTGGAAATTATGGTAGAAGGTCACACTGATTCTATTCCAATTCATACCGCAAAGTATGAGGACAACTGGGACTTGAGCGTTCATCGAGCTACAAGTGTCACACGTATTTTCATTGACAATGGAATTGATCCAAAACGCATCATTCCAGCCGGACGCGGTGCAACGATTCCCATCGCTTCTAATACACGCGATAAAAATCTTCAATTGAACCGTAGAACGGAAATTGTACTTGCTCCGAAACTGAACAAACTTTGGGAGCTAGCAGAAGGCAACGACGACGTAGTTTCCACGGATTATTAAACCAAAACAGAACCAAAAACAAATGAAAATCTCCCTCCTTATTTTAACCGTTCTTTTATCAACCTCTTTTTTATCGAACGGACAAAATACACTTTCTGGTCCAGCCGCCATGTCGAAAACGTACATGGCAGCTGGACTTCGCTTTGGTGTCACTTCTGGCGCAACAGTCAAAGGCTTCATTGGAAACGGACAAGCTATAGAAGGAATTCTCGGCGTCTGGCGCCACGGAATAACAACCACTGCGCTATACGAAAAGTACATCCCATTGGTAGAACGTCCAGGATTTCACTGGTTTTATGGAGTTGGTGGACACCTCGCTTTTGAAACAAGCAATCCCATTTTTGAACGATCGAACCCCGTTTTCGGCAGACCCTATTATGGACGAGGCGTCGGTTTAGGCGTGGATGGAATCATCGGCATCGAATACAAACCTCGAACACTTCCCATCGCCTTTAGCTTGGATGCAAAACCATTCATGGAAATCAACACCTCTGGTGGATTTTGGGGATCACTCGATCCAGCGGTTGGAGTGAAAGTAATTTTTTAGGCGGATTGATTATCCTATTTAAATCACTTCAAAACTGATCGTCTGAGTTGCCCCTTCTTGATCAATTGCCGTCAACTGATGCTTCCCCTGCCTTGGCGAGCAATTCATTTGATGAAAAGTCGATGTTGTGCCTAAAAAATGATTATCCAAATGCCAATACAGAACCGTGGATTTACTCCGAGCATACGCCTCAACTATTATTTCTCCGGTACTTCCTTTCAAATCACGAGAGAGACTTATCCTCGTATCATTCCTTGGGTATCGAATGGAAAAACTGGCTTGCGTGCTTTGTTGTGCGCAGCCTTCCATCCAAGGAGGCAAATCTTTGTAATTCGGATGATGTAATCGATAGTAGTGCGCATTTAGCGGCGGAAGAACAAACCAAATAGGATGCTTCATCTCGAAAATATCCATACACTTATCAGAAACGCGAAAAGATTCACTTGGGTCCACATGAATCGGAATATGGTACGGACAAGAACGATTTTCCACGCATGTTTTCGGTACAGAAATCACTTGCTGATTTACACAAAACTCATTCGCTCTCATGCCACTTTCTCGACAAATAGAAATCGACGTTTGCTCCTGTTTTGGTGCTTCAAACCATTCGCCATTCATTGAAATTTGATCCAGCACGCGAAACAATAGCGGTGCAGCCGCTTGGAAACCCGTTAAGCCCGGACGACCTTCACCATCTGCATTTCCCACCCAAACAGAAACGACATATTCTGGAGTAATCGCGATGGACCATGCATCACGAAAGCCAAAGCTCGTTCCCGTTTTCCATGCAATTTTCTGAGAAGAATCAAAGAGCTCCCAATGGCGATCGCTCCCCGGACGTTTTAGTTGAGTCATCGCTTCAAACATTTCGAATAATGCAGCGGGATTGGTTCGACACGAAACGTCAGCTAGTGATTGATTCTGTTCTAGATAAATCCCATTTGATTTTCCCATCGATAATTCTTGAGCCATGCGTGTGTATCCGTTGGTCAAATTCTCCAAACTAATTTCAGCTCCGCCTAAAATCAACGACAATCCATAATGGCGAGAAGGACGATTAATCGTATGGAATCCATATTGCTGCAAGTTGCGATGAAACTTCCCCAAGCCATAATTGTTGAGCAAATAAACGAAAGGAATATTTAAACTTCTGGCGAGTGCATCATTGGCAGGAACATATCCATCATAGGTTTCTGCGTAATTCAGCGGAGAGAAATTTCCAAATTTTGATGGCACATCGGGCAATAACATTTTGGGCGTAATGATTCCCGCCTCCAAACTTTTGGCATACAACATAGGCTTCAGTACACTTCCCGAACTCCTCGGGGCAACAGCACAATCCACATAAGTTTCATCCACATCAGGACTCGAAATATTGCCAACATACGCGAGCACTTCTCCCGTTTTTACCGAAGCAACAATTACAGCTCCATTCTCAATGTGATTTTTTGCCAAATACGCGTGATGCATCAACAGCTCATTCGCCACCTTTGTTTGAAGATCGATATCCACCGTGGAGGTAATTGTTTGTCCTTTTTTTCCTTCGGAAACAAACCGTTGCATTAAATGCGAAGCCTTTTGCGGCAAAGCAGCAGGTCGATCAGGAATTTGTTCAATTAGCGCAAGTTCGTACTCTGTTTTGTTAATGACTCCGCAGGTGTACAATCGTTTCAATAAGCGATTACGTTTCTTGGTCAACGCATCACGATTTCTCCCTGGATGAATTAAGCCCGGAGCATTTGGCAATACCGCCAGCGTAGCACTTTCCGCCCAACTCAACTTTTCAGGAGAACGGTTAAAATAGCGCCAAGCAGCCGCGTCTACCCCAACAATATTCCCTCCAAACGGCGCATTCGATGCGTACATCGCTAAAATTTCCTTCTTTGAATAACTCATCTCCAAGCGAAGTGCAAGAAAAATCTCATATGCCTTTTGCGAATAGGTTCGAGGTGGATTTTTCTCCATGAGTCGAATTACCTGCATGCTAATCGTACTTGCGCCAGAAACCACTCTTCCACTCGATAGATTCTGAAAAAAGGCTCTTCCCAAAGAAGTGAAATTTACGCCTGAATGCGATAAGAACTGTCGATCTTCGAATTGAATCATGCTCACCGCTAACTTGTACGGAACTTTTTCTCTGGGACGAAATCGCCATTGACCATCATTTGCAATGGTTGCGTTCAACAATTTTCCATTTTTATCGAGTAAAACTGTAGATGTTGGATCATCAAATAGCCGATCGGGTAAACAATCGACAAACCAGATTACAAAAACGGCTGTCAGAAACAAGAACAACTTGCGACGGTATATTTTCCAAAGTTGAAGAAGTCGAGCGACAAAAAAGGCAATCATTGCATCCATATTTTCACCAAAATAGAATACGCCTAGAATTCGTAGCCTTCCTTTTATTATTCGTCGAAGACTTACCCAAAACTGTTTCCTATATTTGATTATTCAAATTTCCTCATCTTGAAACAGCGCTTTTTTCAGTTCTTGATCTTCAGTTTGTTTGCTTTCAGCGGATTGGCTCAGCAGTACAATTTCAAGAATTACTCCGTAAAAAATGGTGTGGCGCAATCGCAAGTGTATAGCATCATTCAAGATTCGCGCGGATACATGTGGATGGGAACATTTGGAGGTGGCATCAACTCATTCGACGGCTTGAAGTTTGCCACCTTAAGCGAGCAGGATGGTTTG
Source organism: Flavobacteriales bacterium (assembly GCA_013373595.1). Classification (GTDB taxonomy): domain Bacteria; phylum Bacteroidota; class Bacteroidia; order Flavobacteriales_D; family Crocinitomicaceae; genus UBA4466. The sequence continues at coordinate 5,357 of JABXHO010000055.1, forward strand.
GCTAGCAATTACGTCTACGACATCGCTGAAGACAAAGAACACAACCTTTGGATCGCCACAAAAAATGGACTCTCCTATTACGACGGAATTCATTTCACAAACTTCAAAAATGGTAGTCGCATTCACAAACTTCAATTTGACGAAAAAGGACAACTGTTCCTAGCGACCAGCCGCGGAGTTGTACAATTTAATGATGGGAAATTCATCAACTTGTTAGACGGAATTAATCTAGACAACAAGAACATTCGCACCTTTTTCGTTCAGGATGAACACACCATTTATTTCGGAACCGATAATGGATTCTACCAGATCATTCAGTCGAATGGTGATTGGAAACTGACCGACTTCAGCGAAACGAGTGCTGTAATGAAAAACTCCATCGCTTCTATCGCCCGAGACGCCGAAGGAAATTATTGGATCGGAACCTTTGGAGACGGAGCGTACAAATTTGACGGAAAATCCTTCTCGCGTATCGATTTTAATCATGAATTGTACCGACAAACCGTTCAAGGAATCACCATTGATTCTCACGGATTGATTTGGTTTTCGACGCTCACTGGAATCATTCAGTACAATCCAACGACCAAGCAATTTTCTTACCTCAATCAGGAACACGGACTCACAAACAATCATGCAAGAACTGTCTGCGAAGATGTCAATGGCAATTACTGGATCGGAACATCTGGAGGTGGTGTATCTCACTACTTGGGAAAACAATTTACGACGTACACCAAAGACGATGGACTGAATGGAAACTTCATTTACTCCGTTTTTCGCGATTCGAAAGGTCGGTTATGGGTTGGGAATTCCCGAATGGGCGTCAGCGTTCTACATAAGAATAAATGGACCATTTTCGACGCTACAAATGGTTTCGACAACGTAAAAGTAAAATCGATTGGAGAAGTAAACGGTCGAATTATTTTCGGAACAGAACGCAACGGCTTGGTCGTATTCGACGGTGATGACTTTCAAACCTTGAACGAATTCAAGCGTATGAATATTCGCTCAATCATTACCGACAAAAATGGAATTGCATGGATTTCCACCAGAGGAGATGGAATTTTCTCACTCTCTTGGACAAATAACCTTCCCAATATTCAGCAATACGGAAAGAAAAATGGGCTGCTCGACGATTGGACGACTGCATTGCATTGCGACAAATGGAATCGCGTTTGGTACGGCACCGAGAACGCAGGAATTGGGCAAATTGCCAAAGGGAAAGTGTCGGTTCGGCTATCAGAAAAAGATGGATTGAGTTCCAATAACATTCGTTCTTTCTGCGAAGATCAATCGGGGAATTTATGGATTGGAACAGCTGGCGAAGGTGTTTGTCGCGTGGAACTGTACTCAAAACACCGCACCGTCAGAAAGCTAGACGCAAAAGAAAAACTAACCTCTTCCAATATCTATTTATTGACCATCGATGATGCCAACAACCTCATCGTAGGAACGGAAAAAGGACTCGATTACCTCTTTATGAATGAAAAGCGCGTGATCAAAGAACACGTTCATTTTGCCGATGAAGAAGGATTTGCAGGAGTGGAAACATGCACGAATTCCGTCTTCAAAGATAAAGATGGATCAATTTGGTTTGGTACAATTAACGGACTCAACCACTACAACGGATCGCAGCGCATTCGAAATACAAAAGCACCGATTGTTAATCTGCTCGACATCAAGCTGTACTACGAGAGTATTCGTTCCAACGAAAACTTCAACGTAAAAGGAAACTGGAACAATTGGAAATCCATTGATTTAGGATATGACCAGAACCATATCTCCTTTGAATTCCTCGGAATCAATCAAAACGCGCCAAATAAGGTAAAATACATGTGGAAATTGGATGGTTTTGATGAAAAATGGTCACCAACGTCAGTTGAACGCAGCATTTTATACTCCAATCTCAACCCGGGAAGCTATACTTTCTACGTGAAAGCAGCCAACGAAGAAGGCGTGTGGAGCGAACCGATTGCATTTCACTTTACCATTGCACAGCCCTATTGGAAAACCTGGTGGTTTCTATCATTGTGTATTCTTGGAGGCGTTTTAATTGCTGGAATGATCTTCGTGTTGATTTTAAGACGTTCAAAACGAAAAGGAAGAGAAGAACGTCAGAAGTTGGAAATGCAGAACCAGATTATGGAGCTGGAGCGAAAAGCCCTTCGTCTACAAATGAATCCGCACTTCATTTTCAATGCCTTTAACTCCATTCAATCCCTCATGGGAACCGATAAAGAAGATCAAGCGCGCTATTATTTGGCCAAGTTCTCTCGATTGATGCGAAGTATTTTGGATAATTCGAGTAAAACATCCATCACCCTTCAGGAGGAAATTGAGACCTTGGAAAACTACTTAATGATTGAACAATTCTGCAATGGAAACCGCTTCGATTATTCCGTTCATGTGGATGAAAATGTAGAAACTTCTTTCATTTTACTTCCGCCCATGCTCATTCAGCCTTTTGTTGAAAATGCCATCAAGCATGGATTCAAATTTGGAGAAGATGAAACCGATAAACGTGGAAAACTAATCATCGAATTCCATGAAGAAAATGATATTTTAACATGTATTGTGCGTGATAACGGAATTGGAAGGAAACGCTCCTCGCAATTGAACGATAAGAGCAAAGAAACGTACCACATTTCGAAGGGATTAGCTGTAACCCAGGGAAGAATGACGATCATTCAGAAAGAAAAAGGAACAGGTGAAGTATCGATCCGCGATCTCTACGATGAAGATGGACATCCCGCAGGAACAGAAGTAACATTACGCCTATCAATTGACTAATTATGATTAAAGCACTGATTATTGACGACCTCGAGCAAGCGCGAACAACGCTCAAAAAAGACTTGGCTACCTACGCAAATGATATTGAAATCATTGGTGAAGCTGAAGGCGTTGTGAGTGGCGCAAAATTGCTTCGAACTGTTCAACCTGACATCTTGTTTCTCGATATTCAAATGCAGGACGGCAGTGGGTTCGATCTATTGGACATTTTGCCTGAAATCAACTTCAAAATAATCTTCATCACGGCTTCAGATGCGCATGCAATTAAAGCGTTTCGCTATGCCGCCATTGATTACTTGGTAAAACCTGTTGACCCCGATGAACTGCAATCGGCACTTGCGCGCTATCGCGAAAATCACTTGAACGAAGATGCAAAATACAAGTTGCTCAGCGATTCTCTTCGAAATACGGAGAAACCCACGAAGCGTTTGGCGCTGCATGCCCAGGATAAAATCAACATCGTGAACATCGACGAAATTGTTCGCTGCGAAAGTCATATCAATTATACGACCTTCTTCTTTATCGATGGAACGCGTATTGTGGTAACCCGCACACTCAAAGATTTTGATGAATTATTGAGCGATCAAGGATTTTACCGCGTTCATCAATCGCATTTGGTCAACATGAAATACATCCGAGAATTCATTAAAGGTGATGGCGGATATTTATTGATGACGGACCAGTCGGAAGTTCCTGTTTCCGTTCGAAAACGCCCTGTTGTGTTAGAGATGATTGGTGCACTGTAGACTCCATTTTCAAACACCGAGCACACTGATACTCCCGAAGTGCTGAACTGTTGAGTTATCACTCCTTCTATCCAATAAACAAGCTTCCTTTTAATTTTTTTGGGAGCCTACCCGATAGCGATCGGTACTGCCTACATGCTATAGTTGGATCATGAAAACACGTTTCGCTAGGCACCTTCTGGTAACACCTTACACGAATGTGCAAGCTTCACCGTATTTTCATTTCACCAAGCTGCCGCATTCCGTCAGGGCTCGGACAGTTCGCTTGGAGCTAAGTTCGTAGATGATTGAAAATTTAATTCATTATCTATTTCGCAATATTGCGAACTGTACAAATTGCAATATGTACACATCAAATTCCAGTTTCCGTATTCAGCAAAGTTACCATCAAGATGACTTCCTCCTCTTATTTGACAATCCTCACATATGAACTCGGCAACGAGGCATTAATCAAATGATCATACATCGTTTCAACTTGAACCGAAGGATGATAAAATTCACCCAAATACGCGGCATTGAGTTGTGTTTTTATCGTAACAGATTTACCCGATTCCAAGTCGAAATAAGAGTAAATGCGATCATCGCGAATGTCTTGATAATCAATCTGACGATTTTTTCTTCCGCCATACATGCGTGCATTGTGAATTTCCCAACCATTTGGAAACAAATGACTCAAAGCAATTTCGTTCAAATCTCCTTTCTTTCCAGGATTATACACCTTTACCTCAGCCATAAAATCCATTCCTTGCTGAATCTTCTTTGGGTCGATTTCATTTCCATCCATATCGCGGTAAATCAAACTTAACGTCAAGTTGTTTTGCTGTTTGGGTTGTTTATTCTCCATGGGAATTCCTCCGGTAACCATTTTCACGTAGAGTTTTGAACTTCCCGTATTCTTCAGTTTTACGTTGTCTTTATTACCGATTTCATCTTCTGAAAACACTACACGACTCACATTCGATTTCGAAGTCACGGTTTTCGCTTTTTTTCCTTCTACTCCAATCGTAAATCCTGGAATTCCTTCACTTGATTGCCCGCTATAATAGCTTGAAATTCCCAAGAGTGTATACGCTGTTGTTTGCGTGCTGTACCAGTGATTCGAGTTCAACTTGGTTGACAATTCCCTTACCAATTTTCGACCGCGTATTTCATCTTCCATAAGAGCAAGCGACTCCAAAATCATTCCCTGATCCCGTAAACTTGAACCGTAGGTATATGCGTAAGGATCATCACTCAAATTCGAGTAAGGTAAATTTTTCACCATATCCTTAGCCACTTCCTTTTGTCCGATTAAGTAATACGCTGTTGCCAATCGCCATTTTGCTTTTTCGGTGAGTCCATTATGCTCGCGCATTCGGTTCATCGCACTCAGTTCGGGCTCTCCACTCAATGCTAAAGTAAACAGTCGATAAGCTTGTATCAGCTGAGAAGATCGAAATAAATTCGACTCCTGAGCGGCATTCTGTTGATAGGAAACCCATGCGTTTTTCATCTCGGAAGGAACGGTGTACCCCATTTTTTCAGCAATCAATAGAAAATGTCCCGCGTAGTTACTACCCCAGTCATCGGCGTCATAATTTCCAGGCCAATACGAAAATCCCCCATCGGCTGTTTGAAACGAAGCAATACGCTGAATTCCATCCTTCACATTCGATTCAATCCTATGTTTATCCTTTTGATCCAACTCCATCATTTGACTCAAAAACAACTGCGGAAACACAGATGAAGTCGTTTGCTCAATACAGCCATGTGGATATTGAATCAAATAATCGAGACGCTTGTTCAAGCCTATTGGGAGAATTTTCGAGACCTCAAAACTCACCTCATTAGACCCCGAAATACCGAAGAACGAAACGGGAAATGACTTTTCTTCACCTGGTTTCAATTCATATTCTCCTCCTTCATACAGAATCGGATTCGGAGCACGTACATCCACTTCGATCTCATGATAGGCGATCTCTTTCCCCGATCTTGCCGTAACTTTGAGTTTTCCAATTCCCATTTTTTGGGCCACCTCAATGGGAACATTGATCACTTGGTCACCTGTTTGGGTAAATGCAACTTTAAATCGATTCTTTTTGAGCTGAATGAGATCATTGGACTCCAGTTGTACTTCGACTTCCTTTACTTTCTCATCCATTGCGAACACAGTAATCGGCACTTGCATTTTCTCAGAAGGACCAATTAATCGAGGGAGTGTTGCCAATACCATCACGGGCTGCTTCACAGTTACTGTTTTCTCTGCTTTTCCGTACGCTCCCTGATTTTGAGCAACTACCATAACACGCACAGATCCAACGTAGTTGGGAATATCAATCGTATGTCTCTTACTCCCGCCACTCAATGTAAACGGCCCGATGAATCGCACCATCGGTTTAAATCGATTCGCCTTGGGTGTTTCAGTTACCTCATCGTCCCAACCATCGCCTCCAATGCTCAGTAGGTTCTTCATGCTACCAGCGTAGGCTCCAATTACATCGTCGTACATGTCCCACGTTTGAACACCGAGAGATCTTCGTGCATATATTGACTTCCATGGATTCGGCGTTCGGAAATTGGTGATATCAAGCAAGCCGTCGTCCACCACAGCCAAAGTATAGGTCATTTTTCGTCCGAATTGTTCCTTGACGGTGACCGATGCCTTGCGATTGGGGCGAACGGATTCTTTCATAGAAATAACCGGATTCAAATGCGTTTTCGGGTCATCAATTTCAATGGGAATAATTCCATACATTCGGATTGGACGATCGTTGGTTGTTGTGTGGTGAGGCTGAATCAAGGTAACATGTACATATGCATTTGGGAACATGGATCGATCCACTTGAAAAGCGATCTGGTTATCTCCTTGTCGCGTACTTTGCCAAAACTTCTTCACTACTTTTTCTCCCGTTTCAACACTCACCAAAGCCCGACCGTTTTCTGGAGAAGGAATGGTTAATTTCACCGTTTCTCCGACCCGATAATTCTTTTCATTCGATGCGAAATCGAGCATTTTTGCATGTCCATTTCCTGAACGGTTGGTACGACTCCAATACGGATAATCGAAGGTGATACGCGCTCCCGTTTGATGTCCACCTTCAGTGTCTGTAAGCGTAATCAGGTAATTTCCATAATTTTGACCATGAACTTTGAAATCGAATCCTGAGAGCCCATTTTTGATGGAAATCATGGAGTCGAGAACGGTAATATTCGCTGTTCGTGTTACATAGTTCATTAAATCTTTTGCTCCTTGTTCGGACCACCAGGGATGATAGATTCTGTAAATCTTCAAGTGCACTTTTTCAGCTGTTACTCTCTTTCCTTCCGATGAAAGTGCCACAACAGAAAAATGATGTTTCTTGTCTACATCGAGTGAAGCCGAAAAGTCCGTTTTGGGAGCTTCTAGGCCTATCATGGTGTTGAAGGGAGTGATTTTCTCGGTTTGCACAGCAATACTGAAATCTCCGCCTTTCTCAAAAACACGCGTGGTAAATACCGCATTTAAAAATCCAGCGGCCGTTTTGAGGTCGGTTAATTTGGAGGGTATTTGGGCTTCTCCATTTTCATCCAATTTATCATCAAAAAGTGTCTGCTCTCGACTTACAGTAAAGCGAATGGGCGAATCAAAGTGATAGGAAGGATACTTCGGGAATACACTTCTAATTGGACGAATTACCCGAGAGACTTTCGCTTTCAAATCTTGCGCATTTGCACCGTGCAACCACCTTGCTTTTAACGAGGAAGAATCTTTTTCTGGCTTTACTTCCAGATTCACCTTCAACCGATTTGGTTTCACTGTTTCTACTCTTAATGTTTTGCTGAAATAATGATTTCCAATTCGAGTAGAAACAGAGTAATATCCCGTTTTCGCATTCTGACGTGTAGCCGTTCGAAACACATAGCTTCCAGAACGGTTCTTCTTTGTTGAAAATGAAGAAACGGTCCTTCCACTCGGATCGTCTAATTCAAAACTGATGGGATGATTGAGCGGAATACTGTTGTGAGGATCGTTCAGAACGAAGGATAAAAACAGTGAATCTCCAGGGCGCCACACTCCGCGCTCACCATAAAAAACGCCTTTCACCGAACGTTCTAGATTTTCTCCTTCCACATCAAATCGCGATGTCGAATTCGTGAAATGATCGCTTAACTTCAAATAGCCACGTTGGGCCCCAGATTTCGCGATGAGTAAAAAAGGTTTTCTCGACAAAGGAAGTGCAATCATACCGCGTTCGTCTGTCTTTCCCGAGGTGATTAAATCATTTGTGTAGTCATAAAAGAGAATAGATGCATGTGCGATAGGCTTTGCCGAGACCATATTACTCACAAAGACATGTCCACGCTTGTCTTGATCCAACTTGAAGACAATTCCCAAATCGGAAGCTAAAATGTTTCGACTAACGGCTTTTCCGCGGTAGTATTGCGGGTCACAGGGATTGGTTCGATCATCATAGTTGTGCCAGCCTTCGTATTCGTCATATGAGTACAAGTAAGTTCCCCACGTTCGCTCCGACCATGATTCGTCCTGATTTGTTACCCTTTCGGAATGATCCTCTGTTTCACAGCCGCAGGTGCTGTCATCGCGATCAAATTTAATTCCTACCCGATAAATTGCTCCCCGTTCGGGCTTGATTAACTTATTTAAATCAATTACATGAGATGTCCATCGAACAGAATCGCCCTCTTTGATATTTAACTTAATGTGTTTCTCGGCGACAATTTTTCCAAAGCGCGATAGTTCGTCTTCTCCATTCAAATCATTGACTTGTAAAAAATGGTGTACATTTCTTTCATAAACTCGGATAACTCGCACATCAACACTTTTGAGAGAAACAGTTTCAAACGGGAAAATCAGTCCTTGGGAATTCGGTAAGATCGAACCTCTGCTATGCAAACGTACTCTGGGGTTTGGCGGATCGAAATGAACCTGTTTCGTATACGGTTTTTTCATTCGATACCCCGAACCATCCTTGATTCCCGTTCCAACAGACAAGAGTTTGTCGCCTATCATCAAATTTGGAAGATATACCCGAACAATGTTTTCTTCAATGTGAAAATTGAGGTTTGTCTCTCCTTCCAACTGAATGATTCCATTCAGGTTTTGTTGCGGCAATAATGTTTCGCTAAATGCAATTTCAATGTACTGGTCTCCTTCTTGTTCGGATAGTACTTTCGCTGTTGTTACGATGTAATTCCCAAGTGCTGGAACCTCCACAAAATCGAAATCCTTCGTTTCTAGTCCAAGAGGACTACCATTCAAATCGACGCGTAATCTACCCTCTTCTTCTTTTCGTTGGATACTATCAATTACAAAGTTGACTTTGTCGTGACCGTTGTAGCCCGTCATTCTCACCTTCACGCCATCCCCATTCAAGGTCGCCGAAACCGTTTTGGCAAGTTGAGCGGAGTCGGCAAAATCCGCAGCTTTCACACTTCCGTAGAGAAATCGCATATCGGGAGTTGTTGTCATGTATGCTTGAAGTGGTCCCGCATCGATGCTTAGACTTTGTTCGAATGTGGAAAATTGAAACTCGAATGTTTCGTACTTGCTTTCTACTTTTTGTGTTTTCCCCAATTCAAACGACACCGTGTATAATTGATCCGATAGCAATGGCTGATTTGGCGTAAACCAAATCACTCTGTCATTGATCCGTTCGAGCTTGCCCGCTGCGTAAGGTTCGATTGAAAACAACTCCTTCAATTTTTTATCCGTAAAAGATGTGGGCAACGGCTCCACAAATTCTATTTCCACCGAAGCAATTCGACTTTGAGCGCCTGAGGTGTATCCTGAAATATACTTCGAGAATCCTGGATCTACTTTAATGATGCGTTGTTTGTTTGACTTGGCAAGAAGAAACAATCCTATAGCCAATGCAAGTGCTATTCCCGTAACGATGAACAGTGTTTTTTTCGACATACTTTTCCATTTTGATACTTCAAAGATGGTCGATCGAATTGGAGATTTTCCGCGGTTCTACAGTTCGTAAAGTACGGTTGATTATCTGTAAGCGGTTGTTGATTTTTCGGTTCGGTGGATTTTGGATTGTCGGAAAACTGAAGTCTTAAAGTCCGATCAATAAAGAAACGGAGACTAAAAACCGATCAGCGAAGCACGATACGTCCTAACCTTTCGGCAAGTGCGCGCTTTACATTTTCGAGAGCTACTTGTTCGGCAAGTAATCCCATCAGTTCTTCGTCGTCTGGCAAGTTGGATGAGTCCGCTAATCTTTCTTGAATTTTGCGAATTCGCTGCTCTACTTTTGAATGTTTGAAGGAATAAATCGATCCCATCACGGCAGCTTGAAGCTTATCCTTTTCCGTATTCGTGTAGATATTGTACTTCGCAACCCAGTTGTGACTTACCTCGCGTTCATTCATTTCAATATCCGAAACGAAGCGCACGATATCTTGATCTTCCATTCGCTTGAAATAGCTAGATTTCAGCAAGGTGTTTTCAGACAAAGCATCTGTGATAATTCGATGCATTTTCGCATATGTTGGGTGTTCGAAAGTGAGTTCATCTACATCCAATTCATGACAAATCAGCTCGGCAATACTCGTTTCAAACTCTTCTTCTTCCCCCTGATCGTTGAGACCTTTTTGCGTCAATGCAAGCGGTCCATATTGCACCAAAATGCGCATCAAATCGTATTCGTTATGATCAATTTGAGGAGTCGACGGTTTTGCCTTCGCTGTTTCCTGAGTAGGTTCATCGCGGTATTCTGGCGGCACCCAATCTTCTGGAGGTAGATCTGGATGGATTTGATTTGATGATGGCGCTGGACGCGGAGTTTGTTGTGCACGTGCGGATCGCTTTGCATCCTGGTCGAGCTTCTCTTTTCTCAATTTCGCCAACTCACTCGCCAATACCTGCTCACTCATATCGAAACGCTGTCCGATGGTTTGCATGTACACATTTCGCGTGATCTGGTCTGGAATCAATGATACGGAATGAATAATGTCACGAATGAATTCTGCCCGTTTAATCGGATCATCGTCGTCCTCATCCGTTAAAATATCCGCTTTGAAAGAGATAAAATCTTGTGTATGTTCTTTGAGGTAGGTTTCAAGCTCGGATGTACTTACCGATTTCGAATATGAATCGGGATCTTCCCCTTCGGGGAACAACACCACCTTTACATTCATTCCCTCCTCGAGAATTAAGTCAATTCCACGAAACGATGCCTTTATTCCTGCCGCATCACCATCGTACAAAATGGTCATATTTTTCGTGTATCGCTTGACCAAGCGAATTTGTTCTTTGGTTAAAGACGTTCCTGAGGAAGCAACTACGTTTTGGATTCCCGCCTGGTACATCGCAATCACATCCGTGTATCCTTCGCACAAGTAACATTGATCGTATTTGATAATGTCCCCCTTCGAATGATACAGTCCGTAGAGGATTTCACTCTTATTGTAAATGATACTCTCGGGAGAGTTGAAATACTTTGCAACTTTTTTGTCCGTAATGAGCGTTCTTCCACCAAAACCGAGTACACGCCCAGATACACTGTGAATCGGGAAAATGACCCGTCCACGGAAGAAATCAAAATAGCGGTCGTCTTTTGTTTTGGTGAGTCCCACCTTCTCCATGTACTCTAGCTTGTATCCTTTTGCTAAAGCAGCATCCGAGAAGCCTTTTCCTGAGTTGAGGCAATAACCTAGTTCAAATTTATCGATGATATCAGGACGAAATCCACGCTCAACGAAATAACTCATTCCAATTTTCTTCCCTTCGTTGGAATTGTGCAGATTATCTTTGAAGTGATCTCGCGCAAATTCATTGATGATGTGCAGGCTTTCTCGTTCCGATCTTGCCGCGATTTCCTCGGGTGTTTCAGGACGATCTTCTGGAATTTGAATTCCGTACCGTTCAGCCAGCCATCGCAATGCTTCTGGGTACGAAAAATGCTCTTTTTCCATCAAAAACGAAACAACATTTCCTCCTTTACTCGTAGAGAAACACTTAAAGATCTGTTTTCCTGGAGACACCACAAACGAAGGCGTTTTCTCGTCCGTGAAAGGACTCAAGCCCTTTAAGTTAGAACCAGCACGCTTCAAACTGACAAAATCACCAATCACCTCCTCTATTCGAGCAGTTTGAATAATTTCATCGACGATATGTGGTGGAATTTTTGCCATTAATCAGTAAACTCTTTGATGTTTGAGCGAATACCTTGTTCATTGTATTCGACCCATTCACCGACCTGTTTATCGTTTTTATAATTTCCTGTTCGTTTGATGATTCCCGTTTTGTAACGCTGAAAGAAAACACCATGTTTCATCCCATCGCGGTATTCCATCATCGAAAGGTGCACACCATTTTCTGCGTAGTAATCCCAAACGCCTTGTCGTTGTTTATTTTCGTCTAACCGTCCTCTCAGTTTTACGCGCTCACCTCCCGAATAATACTCCGTGTACACTCCTTTCGCAATTTTTACGAGCGGATTTTCTTTGCTAGCGGATGGTGATGGACTCGTCTTGGGAATTTGTTTCACCACTTCCTCCTCTGGGACAATGATGTTGTATTTATCCGCCAACCACCGGAGTGCATCGGGATAGCTCAATTGTTCTTTTTCCATTAGGAAGGTAACAACTTTTCCTCCTTTGCCAGTTTTGAAGCATTTGAAAATCTGCTTTGAAGGCGAAACGGTAAACGACGGTTTTGTTTCATCCACAAAAGGACTCAAGCCTTTTAAATTGGCGCCTGCACGCTTCAAGGTTATAAAATCACCTACGACCTCCTCTATTCGAGCAGTTTGAAGGATTTCATCGACGATATGCGCAGGAATTTTTGCCAATTTCTACTTGTGTTTTTCGTTCAGAACATCGTAGTTAACGCTGTCTTTGAGTGTTCCGTCAACATCAAACGTTTTCCAAATTCCAACTTGTTTATCATCGTTGTATTCGCCTGTATACTGAACAGCTCCGTTCGGATATTTATGCAAGGAAACACCATTCTTCTTTCCGTGTCTGAATTCAGTCATAGAAATCATTGCGCCTTGCTCATTGTAGAAATACCAAATTCCGTGACGTCGACCTTCTTCATCCTGAGGACCTTCAAATTTCACTACTTTTTTTCCAGGGTAGTATTGTTTGTACATACCATCCTTTGTTTCCATAAGCACCTCATCTTCTGGAACTACAGTCTTCTTTTGCTCCTCTTCTTCCGTGCACGCCATTAGCAAGCCAAAAGCCAAAAACATCATTAGATACTTCATGTGTTATTTTTTTCGATTTGTTGTATACTCTACCAATCCAACGAGTGCTGTTTTGGCATCAGAATCGGGAATATCCTTCAACATGTCTAATGCCTTTTCTTTCAATTCCAGCATTTTTTTGTGTGCGTAGTCAATTCCACCGTGCTCAATCACCAATTTCACAGCGCGTTGAACCTTTTTTGGATTCTCATTGTGTCGCTTAACGATATTGATCAATTCCTTTCGTACTTCTTTGGAAGAATTGTTCAATACATAAATCAATGGCAAGGTCATTTTTCGCTCTCGAATGTCCAGCCCAGTTGGCTTACCAATATTTCCAGGCTCACCGTAATCAAAAATATCATCTTTCAACTGGAACGCAAGTCCAACCGTTTCTCCAAAGATTTTCATATTCTCGGCTTGGTCCATTCGATCAACACTAATGGCACCCGCCTCGCAACATGTTGCAATCAAAGAAGCTGTTTTTTGTCGAATTACTTCGTAATACACTTCTTCGGTGATATCCAGTTTCCGTGCTTTCTCAATTTGCAGCAATTCTCCCTCAGACATCTCACGAACCGCTCTTGCCACAACCGCCAACAATTCCTGATTTTCGCGTTCTATGGAAAGTAATAAAATCTTGGAGAGCATGTAATCGCCCACCAAAACGGCAATCTTGTTTTTCCACAAGGCATTCACGGAGAAAAAGCCACGACGTTCATTGGCGTCATCTACAACATCATCGTGTACCAGTGAGGCCGTATGCAAAAGCTCCACCAAATTGGCGGCATCGTAGGTTTTGTCCGAAACTTCTCCGAGCATTTTCGCTGACAGAAAGATAAAAAGTGGTCGCATTTGCTTCCCTTTTCGCTTGATGATGTAGTGCGTAACCTTGTCCAGCAAGGGAGCTTGCGATTTCATACTTTCTCGAAAACGGTCTTCGAATTCGCTCATTTCAGACTTTACCGGAGCGATAATTTCGTCTACTTTCATCATCAATACAAATATAACTTGAAAGTTCGATTGTTCTATGAATGTTCCACTCTTTGTTTCGTTCATTGTTTGATTTGAAACAAGCTTCGTTTGAAGAGTAGGGATTAATGAGGGAGAAGTACGGATGGATCGTTCTCACCTCAAGGTGATTGGTTGGATTACCCGAAACGCAAGAAACCGAGGACTAAAATTCTCGAAGTCCGCTGTTCTATTAGATTGAAAAGAAATTGCTTTGCTACTTCAACACACGATCATCCTTGCGGATTGCTTTGTTTTTGTTTGCCAACTGCCCACAAGCGGCATCGATATCCTTCCCGCGGCTGCGTCGAACATTCACAATTAGGTTCTTCGATTCAAGGAAAGCAGCGAAGTCGTCCACTTTTTTTGCATCCGCTTGCTGGAAATCACCGTCATCGATAGGGTTGTACTCGATGATATTGATTTTACACGGGACGCATTTCGCAAACTCAGCAAGATCACGTGCATCTTCAATTCCATCGTTAAAATCTTTGAAGATGATGTACTCAAATGTGACGCGTGTTCCCGTTTTTTCATGGAAGTATTGGAGAGCTTCGGAAAGTGCTTCGAGGTTATTACTCTCATTGATCTCCATGATCTGATCGCGTTTCTTGTCATCAGCAGCGTGTAGTGACAGTGCGAGATTGAACTTCACCTCATCATCTCCTAACTTTCGGATCATTTTGGCGATTCCCGCCGTTGAAACGGTAATTCGCTTCGGTGACATTCCTAATCCTTCAGGAGAACTAATCAACTCCGTTGAGCGCAACATTTCTTTATAATTCAAAAGAGGCTCGCCCATTCCCATGTACACGATGTTGGTTAACGGAGTATCGTAACGCGTTTCCGCTTGATTTCTCAAGTAAGCTACTTGGTCCACCATCTCTCCAGCCGTTAAATTCCGCATGAGCTTCAATCTTCCCGTTGCGCAAAACTTACACGCCAAGCTGCATCCTACTTGAGAAGAAATACAAGCTGTTGTGCGAGAACGCGTTGGAATCAACACTCCTTCTACTACTCGATTATCGTAGGTAGTGAAGGCACATTTGATGGTTTTATCTGAGCTAATCTGTTGATCTTGCAACTCGATACGCTCAATCGAAAATTGTTCAGACAAACGCTCACGAAGCGCCTTTCCCAAATTCGACATTTCCTCGAAGCTTGCCGCATTTTTTTGCCACAACCATTCGTAAATTTGTTTTGCACGAAACGGTTTCTCACCCATTTCGGTCAACGCTGATTTGAGTTCCGCTTTGGAAAGCGTTCGAATATTTTTCTTTTTGTCTGTCATTTCGTACTGCAAAGATACTCAATTCGGAACTTCTTCGTTAAAATGAAAGAATCCTTATCTTTTGCTCATGTTAAAATATGGAATTGTCCTTTTATCGTTGTTTGCCCTGCTAAAAACAAGTAGTGCTCAACTCGAAGCTATCTCGCAAGATTCAGTATTGAACCGTACGAAGCTCAACACGCTCGACTTATTGGTGAAAGGCGGAAGTGCTTCGGCACAAGATTACCATCAGCGTGGGATTCTGAACGCATTTTTTGCCGACACAGCACAAGCTATTTCCGATTATACGGAAGCCATAAAACGCGATAAATCCTTCGATTCACCCTACGTTAATCGTGGTGTTATTTATCAGAAACAAGGAAAATTCCAACAAGCGGAAAACGATTTCAGTCAGGCGATCAAATTGGGTAAATCTCCAGCAATTGCTCTTAATAATCGTGGATTTCTGTATCAAGAAACTGGCCGATTAGATGATGCACAAAAAGACTTCCAACGTGCCATAAAGTTGGACCCTACGTACCCTCAACCCTATATCAACTTAGCCGAAATTTATCTATCAAGGAAGGAGAATGAAATGGCTTTTGATGTCTTAAATCAATTCGTTGATAACAATTCAACTGACCCCAAAGCCTACACAACACGCGCCGATTTCTATCGAAAAGCAGGATTCATGCGGAAAGCTTTGAATGATTTGGACAAGGCAGTCGAAGTGTCGGGGAACAACCCTGATTACCTGATTGAGCGAGCGAAATTCAAGGATGATTTTATCTATGATGATTTGGGTGCTGTGGCCGATTGTGACCTCGCCATTCAGAAGAACCCGAACGACGCCAATTATTACTATCAACGGAGTCGACCATTGTACGATTTACAGGATTATGCAGGTGTGATCGAAAACTGTGAAAAGGCACTTGAATTGGATTCGAAGCATGTACACGCTATGATAATGAAGGCGAATGTCTTGGATTATTTTGGTTCGTTCGCAGAGGCCAAATTGTTGTATCAGCAAGCAATTTCAACCGATCCTGATGAATACGATGCCTATAAGCAGTTAGCTATTGCCGAATTCACTCAGGGAAATCAGCCTGAAGCATTGGACGTACTTGAAACATACATGAAACGCGGAAATTTCCACAAAGACATTTTGGAAATACACGGAAAAGTGACCGCTGATCTCAAACAGTACACAATTGCCATAGGCGATTTTTCCGAACTGATCGACCGTTATCCGACCGACCCAGCATATTACTTTCTGCGTGGAATGGTCAACGATAGCATTGGCGATCAGGAAGCCGCCTGCACAGACATGTTAAAAGCTGATCAACTCGGACTCAATCAGGCGCATCAATACCTAAGAGAAAATTGCAAATCCAAACTGAATGCGAAAACACTTCAAATCGAGGACATGTTGGATGAAGCGCGCAGTTATGAGCAATCGCGACAGTTTCAAAAAGTGATTTCCATCTTAGACGATGTCATTAAACTCGCTCCAGATTCGTCCTTGTACATTTATCAACGTGGGAAAATGAAACGCGCGTTAAATGATCACAAAGGTGCTATTTCAGATTACTTAACCGCTATTGAAATTGACAAAAATCGAGTGGAATATCATGTTTCTTTGGCTGTATCCTATACCTTCCTAGATCGTACTGATGACGCCATCAAAACCTACAAAAAAGCCATTAAGATTGAGCCGCGCTATGCAAAGAGTTATTACAATTTGGGGGCTATTTACGCTGGACAAAAGAAATACGAGCAAGCGATCGAACTCATGGAAACAAGTTTACTCTATCAACAAAATTACACATTGGCGATTGCAGGAATTGGTGACTGTTATCTAGAAATGGGCGAGCTGGACAAAGCCTGTAATTGGTACAAACGTGCCGAGGAGGCAGGAGATTCGAGTGTGTTTGGGAAAAGAGTGAGAACGTGTAGATAGTTAGACTCGTTGGATTGTCCACCCGATAGTTATTGCATTCGACAGGTTCACCTTAAAGGCGATTGTATAAATCAACGAATGCTACTGAAAAGGCATCAATAAAAGAAGGAAATCGATTTATCTTGGGTTTCCAGGACAGGTAATTTGTCGGCCAATCTTAAACGTTAGTGTTGCACCTGTGAAGAAGTACCAATCTTTGGTTGATTCATTTCCTCGTTTTCCATAACGATTTCCTGATCGGTTGGATAATTCAGCGGCTAGAGGTCCATTTTCCGCTGCCAGTGCATCCGCGTCCACGTAGAGTCCTGCTCCCACGTCATCCAAGTAATCGGTGAAAGTTTTGCGAACACCAAACTCCACACCTAGTGATCCGACATCACCGAGGGAAACACGTCCACCGAAACCAAACGGCACCGCCATTTGAATTAAACTGTACTGACTTTTTTGAGAAAGTGAAGTTCCCTGACCTTCTGTTCCTAGTTCTTGCAGCGCGATTTCATCGCCGTTATATTCCGTTGTTGGATTCATCCGAAAAGCGGCCAATCCTGCGAACAAATATCCCGTACCTCTAAAGCGATCATCACCAATTCTAAATGGAAAATAGTTGAACTCTACCCCGCTTCCCAACTCCCAAATGGTTGATTTAAAATTGAGGTTTCGTTCTTGATAAAGCGGAATTCGTGCATCGGCATCGTCTGCTTCTACACGCAAATAATTGAAAGTTCCACGAATCGCCACACGCGCATTTACATTGTATCGGTAGAATAATCCTCCACCCAATTTCGCATCTCGAAAATGTCTAAATTGATTGAGGTCACCAATGTAATAGGATGTTCCGACCATCACGCCCAACTCAGAACGCGAATAGCGTTGACTCCACCCTGAAAAGGAAACAGTCAAGCACAAAAACACTAAAAAAGGCGTAATTCGATTCATATTTACTAAGAACGCAAATGTATTAAGAAAATTGTTGTTTTCGAAAGTTCATTGATAATGAAGGTCTAGAAGGACGGACAAGATACCGTTCTATAGCGCTGTACTTCAACTCTCATATTCTTTGGATACTTCACTGTATAACCTATTTCCTTACTTACAACACCGCTTGCCGCCACATTGACGCGCCACTTCACTTCCCCCGTTTCATCGTTCTTTTCTCCATCTGAAATTTCATCTTCTGACACACTAATTTGGCTGCTTTGCGAAATCGGAACCTGATCGTAAATTTCAATATTGATCGGAGTTGATCGGTTATTTCGAATTGCCACTTCGTACATGTATGAATCACGCTTGTAATTCCCCATAACACGTTTCGTACTGAATTCTTTTTTCAATTTACGCATCACTGTTACTTTATCATCTCTCCCAAAAGAAAGGCTCAAGGTATCCGAAACATTTCGTGTATCGATCTGAGAAACGCCCACATACACACCTCCGAAATACACATTTGTAGGACCTGGAATCAATTCAAGATCTTGCCAACCAATGATGTTTGCCATCAGGAAAGCCGATCGGTCCAATTTTGGAACAGTAACGTGAGAGAAGGTTGCATCCAAGTCCACATTCTTCACATCGACGGTGTATGGCTTCATGTCAGACGGACACGAAAAGGTATTTTTGATTTCAAACTCGGTCGATAATTCAGAAATATCAATTGAGCGCATTTGAACATTTTGCGCATTCACATCTTTTCTAATTCCTAAATCAGATTGACTTCTATCAAAATATCCCGACTTATTAAATCCTTGATTGATTCCGCCTGATTCATAGTAATTGTCATATACCCGATCATTCGCCCAGTTCAAATTGGACACTACGCCCTGTCGGTAATCCTGCTGGCGCTGAACGGGAGCATAGTACTTTTGCGTCCCAATTGCGCCAGAAACTGCATATTTTTCAGAAAGATACCACGGGCTCAGTTGAGGATGAGAAGCAGACAATTGTGGATCTGCGGTAGAAAGTGTTAAGGCAACATCTGCCCAATCGTTTCCTGTATTGTTGTAGACTTGCGCCTTGTACTTCAAGTTGATTTTCCCCGAAATATCCTCAGCGGAAAGATCATACATCGCCGCCCAACCACAATCAGTAACAAGGTATTTCAGTTCTGAATCCATCGTTGCGGCTTGATCCATATCGAGTAAGATCACCACTTGATTACTGCGCTGATTCTCATCGTAGTTTAATTCAACTAATTGAGCACGCATATTTTCGATTTCAGAAACCAATAAGCGCTCTTTCTTTCGAAGTTTCGACAGCTCTCGGTTGATCTCTAAGGTCCGCTTGCGGAAATAATCTCCGGCTTCCTTGATTTGTTGCACCGTCAAATTTTGCGCTTCTCCCCCCAAATCACGATTTGTATTCATCAACGTTTTCTCCGCCTGATACGCATCCATTTGATCATTGGTGAACTGTAAATCGTCTTGCAAAAATTCAAGAGAATCTTTCAACTCTGAAATCCGTGGGTTAAATTGTTCCGCAGCCAAAAAATCCATTTCGGTAGAAACAGATACCAATCGATATGTCCCAGAAGCTTTGAATTGAATGGATTGAGGGTCAGCATATGCAGAAATTCCAGGAAAAACTAATTTGTTTCGTCCCTTCACCAATCGTACCGGCTGCTTGTGGGTCATTTGCCCAGCAGTGAGGTACAACTTCACCTCGTCGATATTAGAAACAACTTGCTGTTCATGAATGGATTGCCCCATTGAAAACAAGGGACTGAGCAGAAGAATGACCAAGAGATTTTTCATAAGATTCAAATTTGAAATACTGTACAACTGAAAGTAAAACCTGTTCAATGTTAATATTTTAACTGATTATTTCATTTTTAACTTTTAGTTATTTATTAAAACACCGTAAATTTGCCGTCTAATTATCAGACATGACAACAGAAACACTTCAATCTATTGCCTCTACGTTTGGAACTCCAACGTATGTTTACGATGCTAATGTAACCATTGAGCAATATAAAAAGTTACACCGCGCCTTTCATCCACTTGATGTAAAACTGCATTACGCTTTAAAAGCACTGAACAATGTAAACATTTTGCGCTTACTGAAACAGGAAGGTGCTGGATTGGATGCTGTTTCGATTGGAGAAATCCACTTAGGGCTTCGTGCTGGTTTTGAACCGTCCAAAATTATGTATACACCCAATTGTGTTTCATTTTCAGAAATTCAGGAGGCCGTTGAATTGGGTGTACATATCAACCTGGATAATCTATCTGTACTCGAAAAATTCGGAAGTACATATGGCGGTAACGTTCCTGTTTGTATCCGTATCAATCCGCACATTATGGCGGGTGGAAATGCCAATATCTCTGTCGGGCACATCGATTCCAAATTCGGGATTTCAATTCACCAACTCCGCCACGTTTGCCGAATTGTTGAGCATTATGATATGTCTGTGATTGGCTTGCACATGCACACAGGAAGCGATATTATCGACCCGGACGTCTTCTTACGCGGAGCAGAATTATTGTACGATGCATCGGAACTATTTCCGAATTTACGATTCCTCGACTTTGGAAGCGGTTTCAAAGTTTCCTACAAAGAAAGTGACCTCGTAACGGAGATTGAAATCATCGGGAAGCGCATTGCCGAATCCTTTCAAGAATTTTGCAATCGAACCAACCGTGATTTAGAATTGTGGTTCGAACCCGGAAAATTTATTGTCAGCGAAGCGGGCAAACTACTCGTTCAAACGAACGTCGTGAAACAAACAACCTCAACAGTATTTGTTGGCGTGGATAGTGGCCAAAATCACTTGTTACGTCCCATGTTCTACAACGCTTATCATGAAATCGCCAATATTTCGAATCCTGAAGGAGAGAAGAAATTGTATTCCGTTGTAGGATACATCTGCGAGAGCGACACGCTGGGTCATAATCGCTTATTGACTGAAGTTCGAGAAGGTGATGTACTTGCCATTTCAAATGCAGGTGCGTACGGATTTTCGATGAGTAATCAGTATAATGCACGTATGCGTCCAGCTGAAATTTTGGTTTACAATGGTGAAGCGCGCTTGATACGACGTCGAGAAACTTTAGAAGATTTAATTCGAACTGAAATCGAGCTTCCAGAGCTGATTCACAAAGAAGTAGGAGTGGACAAACTAGAAAATGCTTAAATTTAGGCAAAAACCACAATGGCAGAAATTATAGGAATTGGCGGAATTTTTCTAAAATTTGACCGCCCTGCAGAAATGCGTGAATGGTATACATCCGTGCTTGGCATGCCAACAAATGGGTACGGTGTTATGTTTGAATTTAATCATGCATCGAGCACTGGAACAGGACAATTGCAGCTCGGAACATTTGAATCTTCTTCGGGTTACTTTGGTGATGCATCTCAACAAGTAATGATCAACTTTCGAGTAGACGATCTTGAAGCCTTTGCAGAAGAATTACGCGCAAAAAACGTGAAAATCGTTGATAATATCGAGTCCTACGACTACGGCAAGTTTCTTCACATTAACGATCCCGAGGGAAACAGAATTGAATTGTGGGAACCCGTAAACAACGGCTTTTCGGAAAGTGATGAACCGAAGGTGGTGATGCGGTAGTTGAGTTCGACTATGCTCACCCAATGGAGGTTTTACGAGGATTTAGGCTCTCGAAGTCCGAAATGCATCACGCATTATCTTGACACATACGACCCATCGCACGTCTACTCTCAATTCAATAAATAAACTTATCGGAAACTTACTTCACGTTTGTAAAGAAACGATCGAGATTTTCGTTTTTCACTAATTCATCGTCACCTAGAACCAACACACGCTTGCACTTGTTTTTATCTAACCACATGCGGAAGCTATTAATAGCTACTTGCAAAGTTCCATTGATATCGATTTTTTGCGTAGGAATGTGTTTGCGATCGAACAAAGCATAAATCTCGCCTATATCACGGCGGATATCCTGGTTTTCATTCACTAACAGGAGTCCATGAGGTTCTTGGTCCTCACTTGGCTTAAATTCATAAGAAACAGTTTCAATTCCTTTCGAAGCCGCCCATTCTGAGACGTATTCGGAGAAATGTCCTCCATCTTTTAGGTAAATTGTTTCAAGTATCATTCTTCACAAATCTATTTCACTCGTCTAATAGTAGGTGATCTTCAGAGCGAGCGCAAATATAACCAATTCAATTAAACGTAATCAAAGAATAACAATATTCGCACCAGAAAATTATGCTATTCGTCCTTAAATTTGTTCCATTCACCGAATTAGGCGGCTATTTTAGTGATTAATTCCCGTACTCCATGAGGTATGCTTTTAGGAAAGGATTTAAATCTCCATCTAGCACTGCATCTACGTTTCCAGTTTCATGACTTGTTCTCACATCTTTGATGAGTTTGTATGGGTGTAGTACGTAGTTTCTGATTTGTGACCCCCATTCAATTTTTTTCTTGTCCGCTTCAATTTCTGCTCTTTTTTCCATGCGCGACCGGTACTCCAACTCATATAATTGCGAACGAAGCAACTGCATCGCCTTTTCTTTATTGGCCAATTGCGATCGCGACTCGGAGTTCTCAATAATAATTCCACTTGGCTCGTGACGTAAACGGACTGCTGTTTCAACTTTATTGACGTTTTGCCCTCCTTTTCCACCTGCTCGGAAGGTTTCAAAGGTCACATCTGCTGGATTCACGTGAATTTCAATCGAATCATCTACAAGCGGATACACATATACAGATGCAAATGAAGTATGTCGCTTTGCGTTGGAGTCAAACGGAGAAATACGCACCAAGCGATGCACACCGTTCTCACCCTTCAAATAACCGAACGCAAAATCTCCAGTAAACTCGAGCGTTACCGTTTTAATTCCAGCCACATCTCCAGC
>JABXHO010000142.1 GCA_013373595.1 Flavobacteriales bacterium
GATAATTGCACAGTTAATCCTGTTGTTGCTTTTGTATCTGATGTTTCAGATGGACAGAGCTGCCCAGAAACAATTACACGTACCTATTCAGTGACGGATGATTGCGGAAACTCAATTAATGTAACGCAATCCATTATCGTAAATGATGTAACGAATCCGACGGCGTCCAACCCAACGACGATCAATATTGAATGTATTGGCGATGTGCCAACGCCTGATGTTACAGTTGTAACGGATGAAGCAGATAATTGCACAGTTAATCCTGTTGTGGCTTTTGTGTCAGATGTTTCAGATGGTTTGACCTGTCCAGAAACGATTACGCGCACGTATTCGGTGACAGACGATTGCGGAAATACAATTAATGTAATGCAATCCATCATTGTAAACGATGTAACAAATCCAACAGCATCGAACCCTGTAGCGATCAATGTTCAGTGTATTGGAGATGTACCTGCGCCCGATGTAAGTGTTGTAACGGATGAAGCAGATAACTGTACAGCATCGCCAGTTGTGGCCTTCGTTTCAGATGTTTCGAATGGACAAACATGTCCAGAAGTTATCACGAGAACGTATTCGGTGACGGACGATTGTGGGAATTCTATCAACCTTACTCAAACGATTACGGTGAATGACGATACAAATCCTACGGCTTCCGATCCTGCAGCAGTATACGTGAGTTGTTTGAGTGATGTACCTCCTGTAGATGTTTCTGTTGTGACAGATGAAGCAGACAATTGTACCGCCATTCCAAATGTGACATTCTTGAATGAACAAGTAACAGGGCAGGTGTGCGATGATCAGCTCATCACACGAAGTTACAGTGTCACGGATGATTGTGGTAATTCGATTACCGTCGAGCACGAAATCCATGTAGAAGCGAGTTATGCAAGTATAGATGCTGGTGCAGATTTAGAAGTGTGTGAGGGAACATCGGTTACGCTCACAGCGGGCAATCCAAATGCGGCCAACATTTCTTGGACGGCTCCAGTGCAAGATAACGTAGCGTTTGTTCCTCCTGTTGGAACGAATGTATATACCGTTACAGCAGATGTTTGTCAAGGGCAATGTGTTACTTCAGATGATGTAGAAGTACTCGTTCATCCAAATCCGATTGTTGCGTTTTCGGTTGATGATCCGCTAGGGTGTATTGATCACGAGGTGACTTTCACAAATAGTTCAACGGGAACAATTAGTGGAATTTCCTACTGGACACTTGGAGATGGTTCGGAATTCCAAACAGATGGAAATACATCGCTTTCGTATACTTATACAACTCCAGGGCTGTATGATGTGACGCTCGAAGTGGTGAGTCAGCACGGTTGTAGCTCAATACTAACATACACCGATTACATTGATGTAACACCGCTACCGATTGCCGATTTCAGCTTCTCCCCAGAAAACATGTCGATAGAAGATAATGAAATTTCATTCCTCAACCAATCGATCAATGCCCAAAGTTACCAGTGGTATTTTGAGCCACTTGGTTCTCAGTCGACTGATGTAGATCCTGTTGTTCATTTTCCATATGAGCCCAATCAATCGCAAGAAGTTACGCTATACGCGATCAGTTATGGTGGATGTCAAGACTCGATTACCAAGACAATTTTGACCATAGATGATCCTTTGTTCTATATTCCGAACACGTTCACACCCAATAATGATGAATACAACAATACCTTCAAGCCTGTGATTGCGGCTGGAATTGATTTGACAGATTACCGTCTAACGATTTTTAACCGTTGGGGCGAATTGTTGTTTGAATCGAGCGATTACCAAACCGGATGGGATGGAACCTACAACGATGTTATGGTAGAAGATGCCACTTATATTTGGCGATTGGAATTCGGTGCTTCTCGCAACGATACGCGTGTAATCGAGGTGGGACATGTGAACCTGATCCGATAATAGCACTCGCTCCCGAATGTTTGAATCATCGGTTGTGTGGTTGGGCTTGTTTCTCTCGACAATTTTGTCTGTTTTTAGCTTGTATGCCCAAGGATAATTTTTTATCTTTTTAGAAATCTTATCACTATGAAAACTGCTAAAACAATCTTGGTAACATTGCTTGCCCTTACACCGCTATTTGGAAATTCCCAAAATTCAGATTATTCGTACAACAAACAGCCAACGTATATTGATGCACTTCGATTGAATCAATTACTGAATGAAAATGTAAGCGCTGATAGTACCGAAAGCGTACAACTCAAAGAGGAGTATTATTCAATTCTGAGTAGATACGGCATTGATTCGGTTTCCATTTTGAGTCATCCATTTTTAGGAGATCTTGAGTTCGTTGTGAATACAGGGTCAGATGCGAATGTGCTGTCTGTAGTCCCGGGGCCAGATAGAACAAAGTCGTCGGGAGAAGAAAATATCGCTCAAAGTGAATCGGTTCCGATGAACTGGGAGGCCGCAGCAATTAACGGGATTGCGAATTTCATGGCAGGTCGATTTAAGCAAGAAGTGCTGCACATGGGCATCGATCAAATGTTTAATCGTATTTCTCTTAGAGATTCTACCTTGGTATCCGAACTTTTCCCTAAAACCTTCGCGCACATTGTGGAATTGCAGAAGGATGGCAACGACGCCTACTATACAGCAGATCTCCTCTATCTGCGAGAACTCGTGCACTTAGACATGGAAGCGCTGCCCACAACCATCACAAAGAACCTGGATAAAATCTTTCCTACACTTGATTTGAAACCGGAAATGATTGATGGTTTTACTCTATCTGCTGGATTAGTAAAGTATGCCTCAATGGGAGTGCCCGTCGATCAGTTGCTCAATTTTGTTTCAGATACTTCTTTGTACTCTTCGGATTCGTCCGTCGTCTGTCGAGTGGTGAACATTACCGATTTACTTTCTCAAGCCTACAAAGATAAAGCAGGAACGGGAAGGACTTGGGTGAATCCAGTGGTTACTTTACCTCACATGGGAAACCCGAATAGCACACGAATTTCGAAACTGTTTTACGGTCTGTTGTATTCTCAATTGTCAGAGATCAAAGAATTCAAAATGGCTTTTGAGAAAGTAACGAAAAGTACAGATTTAGTAGAGGCGAATAACAGAATTTCCAAGATGATTCAAGACTTCTCGTTAGTAGTTGGGAAGTTGGAAATGATCAGGAATGTGCTCAAAGAAAATAATTACGAGGTTGAGAACCTCCGCCAAGCAATGGGGATTTTGGATGAACTTGTCGACGTTGTGGATATGGCAGCGAATGGTCTAGGTGAGATCGATATCAACTTAACCAAGGTAGATTCTGCAATGCAATTGGCGCATGAATATATTTCATTCACCGAAAGTATCATGGATCAAGATTATCGCTCGGCCATTCCAAAATTGGTGGCTGTGTTGAGCTCGTATTCGAAGGACAACATTGAAATATCGCGTGCACTTGGTTTCTTGTCTGGTTTGGGTGAAGTTGAGAATGATGCGGACATGGAAAAACTACTTCAAGCCTATGCATTGCCGATTGGAAGTGCTTCCATAAAACGAAGCAGTACCTTTAACTTGTCGGTAAATGGGTACGTTGGAATCACCGGGGGGCTTGAACGTGCATTTGCTTTGGAAAGTTCGAATAATCAGGATAAAGGAAACTTTGGACTTACTGCTCCAATTGGTATTTCAATGACTTTCGCCAATGGACAGATTACATTATTTGCAAGTGTATTCGATCTTGGATCAATTGTGAATCAGCGATTGAATAACGATACAACTTCGTATGTAGATTTACGCTTTGAGCAGTTCTTTTCGCCAGGGGCACAGCTTTATTGGAACTTCAAGAATACGCCACTGAGCTTGGGTGCAGGTGTTTCATATGTTCCTAATCTTCGTACAATAAAATACAATGATGGCACTGCGACAGTCGGAGAAAGTGGTTTGAATGTATTACGAATCAATGCATCTTTAGTGATTGATATCCCATTTTTTACTCTTTACAACCGTACAATCCCCTCGGATTGGGAAAAGGACGTACGTAAGAAAAATAAAGGCAAGTACGACCATCTTGTGGAAGCGAAAAAGCGTGAGTTGAAAGCGGCGAAAAAGGCACGACGAAACAGTTGATTTTTTAGCGCGTTTCTTCAATCGATTCTAAAATAATTCTTCCTGCTTCGCGAATTTCATCTTCGGAAATTGTTAATGGTGGAGAAAGACGAAAGCTGTACGGATGCGATAAGAACCAAAAGCTGATTAGTCCTTTTTCAAGGCATTTTTTGACTACTTTTTCCACGCGCTCGAACGACTCCATATCGAAGGCGAACATCATTCCAATTCTTCGAACTTCTTTGATTTCAGGATCAACTGAAACGATAGATTCAAGCAATTGACCCAAACGTTCAACTTCGGTAAAATCGATTTCTGAAGTCATGACATCGAGACAAGCATCGGATGCGGCACATACAACAGGATGTCCACCGAAGGTAGTGATGTGTCCTAACATCGGGTTATTCGTGAAGGAGTAGAGGTTTTCGTAGGAGGAAACAACAGCGCCAATTGGCATTCCTCCGCCGAGCGCCTTTCCGAGCGTTAAGATGTCGGGAACAACATTGAATTGCTCAAAAGCGAACATGCTTCCAGCTCGACCAATTCCGCATTGAATTTCATCAAAAATCAACAGTGCTCCAACTTCCGAGCAACGTTCGCGAAGCGCCTTCATAAATTCTTGACTGGGAACACGAACCCCGGCATCACCTTGAATGGTTTCTATGATAACACCTGCTGTTTTCGAAGTGATCTGTTGAAGGTCGGAAATGGAATTATGTTTCAAAAAGCGTACATCGGGGAGGAGCGGACGAAATTTCTCCTTTTTGGTTTCATTTCCAGAAACGCTCAAAGAACCGTGCGTACTCCCATGGTAGGAACCACGAAATGATACAAGTTCAGTTCTGCCTGTTACGCGCTTGGCTAATTTCAATGCGGCTTCGTTGGCTTCTGTTCCAGAATTTACTCCGTACACACAATTAAGTGAGTCGGGGAGAAGCTGCGCCAATTTTTTCGCCATACTCACTGGATAATCCTGCACGAATTCACCATATACCATCACGTGAAGGTGACGATCGATTTGTGATTTTAATGCGCTGACCACTTTCGGATGGTTGTGTCCAATATTATTGACTGCAACACCCGCGATCATGTCCATGTATCGCTTTCCGTTTTTATCGTAGATATAGATTCCTTCTGCTCGATCAACCTCGATAAGATAAGGCTGTTCATTCGTTTGTCCCTGATATTTCAGGAAGTCTTCAGTAGGTGTCGTCATAACGATTAATTATTCATTCGCTTTGGACGATTTTGTCCACCTCGAGGTCCTTGTCCTTGTCCTTGACGATTATTGAGTCGTTCTAACAGTTCTTTTTTGAATTGCTTCTCAACGCTCAAAAGTTTCACAGTCTTTTTGTATCCAATAATTTCGGCAATCTTCTCCGTGTGCTCTTTCTTCAGTTTTGCTTCAGCAATTTCGCTATCAAGAATTTCCAACGTTTTCTTTTTGATGTCTGCTTCAGACAATGTCTCAAAGTTGTTTTTGAGTTCCATCGACTTTTTGCGTCGACTCTTTTTTTCTTGTCTTAAGTCATCAGTCATATCGTTATACGCAGGCCAGAACTTTTCGGCTTCTTCCGTGGTAAGATCTAGTTCGCTCGTAATGTATGCGATTTTGAGTTGTTCAATTTTATCTTTCTTCGCTTGGCGCTCTCCTTGAGAAAACCCATAAAAGGAAACAAGTGCGATCGCTACAGTCGCGATGGTTTTTTGAAGGATAGTTGTTGTGTACATAGTTTCTAAAATTAAATGAATGAATCTTCTTCAAAGTCTTCAGGAGAGATTCCTTCTTCGTTCAAGTAATTAATAATATCTTCTGTATTGATATCGTCGAATGATATCTTTTCGGGTGTGCTTTTTGTTTCTTCAACAGGTGTTTCTACAACTGCTGGTTCGTTGATTAAAGTCATGTTGCTTACCGAAGAAGCATCAAGTGCCTCAACAATCAGGTCGGTATCGAAGTCGTCAATATTTTCATCGATGTAATCGTATACCTCAGTTGAAGGGATTTCATTTAAGGCTACGAGAGGATTCGTGTCATCTACTGATGTCTGATTGAAGTTAACAACAAGGAATCCAACGATGAATATCGCAGCAATGGCGGCAACGGTTCCAATCCAAACAGCGGGACGTTTGTACAGCGGAATAATCGGTGTTTCCTCTTGTTTGGTGCCCGTCTTTTTAGGTTGCGAATCAATTACCGATTGAGCCAACGATTGAAAGTACGAAGCATCGGGCGTTGGTGTTTTTCGCGCCTTTAAATGATCGAATATGTCTTTTTCTTTGTCCATCTCACTTTTTAGACAGCCGAGAGCGTCATTGGTTTAATGCGTTTAAAATAAATTCTTGAATTTTTTGTTTGGCGTGATGAAAACTTGCTTTCAAACCGCCTTCACTTGTGCTTAGTTTCTTTGATATTTCCGAATACGGCATCTCCTCAAAATAGCGTAAATGAAAAACAAGTGCTTGCTTCTCCGGGAGCGATTCCAGGGCTTGGTTAAGCAATGATGAAATCTTCTCTGAGTCGAGTGTATCCAGTGTTTGATTCCCAGCTAATACTTCGAGCATTGGCGGATCTAAATCAACGCCTGTTCGTCGGTTTTCTTTCTCGATAAAGTTGAGCGTTTCATTTCTACAAATGCGGTACATCCATGTGTACAATGAGGAATTCCGTTTGAAACTCCCCAAATTTTGATACACTTTCACCAATACATCTTGAAGAACGTCATTGGTTTGCTCATGATTTCGAGTAATTCTACGAATTTGAGCATAAAGAATTTCGCCGTAAGTACTTACGAGCAAATGAAATGCCTGATCAATGGAAGATCCTCCCTGATCGAATAAATCTAGAATTCGTTCATCTTCCTCAGGAAATTGCATTTATTTTTTTCTCTGAATTACACGTTGAGCTGCTTCAACGATATTTGGGGTGTCAATATTGTATTTGGTCAATAATTCGTCTGGTTTTCCACTCTCTCCGAATGAATCATTTACTCCTACATACTCTTGAGGAACAGGATCATTTTGAACGAGAACTTGTGCTACTGAATCACCAAGTCCACCGTTAATCATGTGCTCTTCCGCTGTAACTACGCAACGAGTCTTTGCGATAGATTCTAAGATTGCTTGGCTGTCCAATGGTTTGATGGTGTGCATATTGATGACTTCAGCAGAAATTCCTTGTTCTGCCAAAAGTTCAGCCGCTTCAATTGATTTCCAAACGAGGTGGCCACACGCAATAATTGTTACATCCGTCCCTTCGATTAATTTATCTGCTTTTCCAATGACAAAATTGGCATCTGGTTGCACGAAAATCGGAACGCTTGGACGCCCAAAACGCAAGTAAACAGGTCCTTCATGATTCGCAATCGCAATAGTTGCTTGTTTTGTTTGATTGAAGTCACATGGAACAATAACGGTCATGTTCGGAAGCATTTTCATCATTCCGATATCTTCTAAAATCTGATGCGTTGCACCATCTTCTCCAAGCGTCAATCCTGCGTGAGAAGCACAGATTTTTACATTCTTTTGAGAATAGGCAATCGATTGACGAATTTGATCATA